>JAEORS010000111.1:0-6484 GCA_016840795.1 Candidatus Thorarchaeota archaeon
CTTCTCGTCTGACTCGTAGTTATGTAGTAGGATACCTCGTGGTGCCTCCACGATTCCTACTCCCTCACCGGCCTTCGGTTCGACATCAGAGAGCTTCACATCAGTGCTCACGATGTCTGGGTCCTCCAACAGAGTCTTGATCCACTCTGCGGCTTGGACCATCTCCACTACGCGCGCATAATGGAATGCAAACGTATGATGTGAGGGTCGACCTACCAGCTCGCGCATTTCTTTGAGAGCCGCGTCTGCCAGTGGCGTTGCCATCCGCTCATTGACATTGCACCGGGCGAGGGTGTTGGCGCGCCAGACGCCCTCTGGATATCCAGCGGGTTTGTAGTAGATGTGAGTCGCATAGCTGTGCTTCGGGATGTGCTCACCATAGTACTTCGTGTACTCATGGGGCTCGAAGTCAGCGACTATCTCTCCGTCAGGGTCTTGGACCCTTACCGTGCCGTCATAGATGTCTAGCGCGCCCTCATTTGATAGTCCTATGTAGTAGGTTGGAGTGACTGCCACTTTTGTTATCACGTCGAGATATAGGTTGACAACAGTCTTGGCGAGATCAACAGTCTTGTTGATGTTTTCCAACATCTCCGGTACTTTGTTCAGCCAGTCGTCACGTTCCTCTTCTTTCAAGGGTGAGAGCATTCCACCCGGAATTGCAGTCACTGGGTGGACCGCCTTCGCACCAACAGTTCTACAGAGTTCCTGGCCAAACTCCATGAGCTTAATTGCCTGAACGGCCACATCAGGGAGGTGCTTCAGTACCGCAGCCACGTTCCGGACTGCAGGATCCGCGAAAGGCCCGAAAACGAAATCCGGTGCCGCTAAAGCATAGAAGTGGATGGCGTGAGAAGATAGTTGCTTGGCCTCTATCAGCAGCCTGCGCAGCTTGACAGCGGCAGGAGGTGGTGTGACATCCCAAGCAGCCTCAACGGCCTTCACTGAGGCTAGATGATGTGGAATCGGGCAGATTCCGCAGATCCTGGGTGCAATCCGTGGAGCCTCCTCCATCAAACGGCCAGTCAACAATCTCTCAAAGAATCTGGTGCTATTGATGTTAAACTGCACATCCTTGACCTGTTTCATGTCTGCAGACAGCTTGATAGTGAGTGAGCCATGACCCTCCAACCGGGTCACTGGATCGATTCGAATTGTCTTGTCCTTGCTCATCTGCTCTTGGCCTCCTCTCGCTTGATACGAATTCTCCCTAGATGACTAGTCGGATAATCGAACCTCCAGAACATCCCAATCGCGTCTTTGACTTGGTCCTTCATCTGTTCGGGGTCGATTGGTGCATATGATCCAAGCATCGAAATCGTTGCCGCACCGTGGTCTTGTGTTATCGGAGGTGGAGGACCAAAGCATCCTCGGCATGTCGTTCCCTTGTTCACACATTGGCCCTCGCAGAGACCCCAGGTCGCCGACCCCATGCATATGTACCCCTGTTCAAGAAGACACCGATCAGGGTCTGCATGGCCTGTGAAAGGTCTGAGTATCTCTTCAATCGGGGTCTCCTTCTTCTCGCGGTCGCAGTAGTGGCAAACCGTATGAGGTGGTAGGTCGATTGGTTTCCCTTCAAGTAGAGCAGTCACTGCAGTCAGAATCAGTTTGGGCGTCGGTGGGCAACCTGGAAGGTAGATGTCGAAGTCCACAATGTCGCTATTTGGAACAACAACAGGCTCGATGCTAGGCAAGTTCTCACTGGGAACCTCACCTCCACTGAAAGTCTTGTTGTTCCTGAACTTCACGTCGTAGCATTCTTCGATATCGTAGAAGTTGGCCATTCCTGGGATTCCACCGAAGCACGAGCACGACCCAAATGCAATCAGCACCTGACACTTGTCCCGCATTATCTTGAGCAGGTGAACATCCTCCGCAGTACGTGCCATGCCTTCGTACAGTCCTACAACAATCGACTTGTCGGGGTAGCCCTCTAGGTGATGAAGCTTGAAGTCTGCTACTGCCTGCCAATACTTGATATCTAGGAGGGGAAGCACATCTGCGAGCTTTAGATGGATGTCTACCAGGCTCTGGAAACATCCCCAGCAACTGCTACCCTGACCCATTGCTATTGAAACTGGATCTGCCATTTTCAAACCTCCTTCAGTCCAAACACCAATTCATGATGTTCTTCTCCAGTGATCTCCACTTTGCCCCAACGAAGAAGACCCAATAGATTCCACATGGTGACCTGCTTAGTTAAATTCGTCTTCTCTGCAATCTCGCTGACCCTGGCTGGTCCAGTCGAGAGTTTTTCTATGATGGAGTTGCGCTGGGCCAGCACATCTCCATAGTTCTGGTTGAAGTACACCGGAAACTCAGTCATATCCACGACCTCCCTATAGGACCAACTTCCTTGACTTGTTCTATCAGCTTCGTCACGCCATCCGCGAATGTCTGTGCCTCAGAAGCACTGGCCCATTGCAGTCGAATCCGCCGTGAGTCTATTCCGGCCTGCTCGACGGCAAGCTCGATTAATGCCCAGCGAGCTCTGAGCTTCAGGTTGCCACTTGTGTAGTGGCAGTCCCCTGGGTGACATCCCGATACCAATACGCCATCAGCGCCCATATCGAGTGCACTAAGGATGAACTCGGCATCGATTCGACCCGTGCAGTTCACACGGATAATCCTGGCGTTGGGAGGATATTGAATCCTACTCGTGCCGGCCAAATCTGCACCAGCATATGAGCACCAGTTGCAGCAAAAGGCAGCAATCCTTGGTTCCCATTCTTTGGCTACTTCTGACTCGGCTTCTGCTTGAGCAGTCACTAAGTGGCACCTCCTCTAGGTTCAATCGGGCATAGATATGCTTCAACCATTGCCATAATCTGGTCATCGGTTGAGTGCAACATTACGATCGCAGAACTGGGACACGCAGCAGCACAGGTTCCGCATCCGTGACACTTGGCCTCGGTCACATGAGCGATGGGGGGATCCTTTGACTCATCCATCGCTATCGCTCCATATGGGCACGCAGATATGCAGGTGTGGCACGAAGAACATAGTTCCTCAATCACGTTGGAGACAGTAGACTCAATCTCCACCTCACCTCTTGCCATCAGACCCACGGCCTTTGCAGCTGCGCCACTTGCATCTGTAATGGCCTCAGCCGCTCCCTTGGCGGCTTGGGCACCCCCCGCAATCATTATGCCCGCCGTGTGAGTTGTCAGAGGTGCTAGCTTCACGTGCTCTGGGTTAAAGAAACCATCAGGGCTCCGGGTCAAGCTGAAGACCTTAGCTACGTCATCAATTCCTTCGGGAGGTACCATTGCTGATGCAAGAATCAACATGTCTGGTTCTAGGACAAGCTTGTCGTCGGAGAACACGTCATGCCAGTGAAGTATAATCTTCCCATCTACTATCTCAGTCCTGGGTTTCCTGTCTGGTGGAAACTTGCTATAGATGACATGCTTGTGCCGAGCCTCTCTGTGTATTGCCTCGTGTCCTCTTCCATAGGTTCTGAGATCCTCATACAGAATCACTATTTCATCTGCGATATCCTTCAGCTCACTAGCAGACTTCGCAACAGCAGTGCAACATACTCGTGAGCAGTGTTCATGTCCCTTCACCCCTGGTTCTCGGGAGCCGACACAGCCAATATACGCCATTGTTCTTGGGGGCTCTCCGTTGCTTGGTCTAAGCACCTCTCCCCTGAGCCGCATCTCCTCCACTTCTGCCAAGGTAAGGATGTCTGGGTGCTCTCCGTATCCGTAGTACCCCTGTGGTTTGAAAGGCTGGACTCCCGTAGCCACGATTATTGCGCCAACACGATGGGTCTCTTCCTTTCCGTTGGATGTTGTGCTGATATCGAAGTTTCCGATGTATCCATCCAAATCAGTCACAGTGGCGTTCGTAAGGACTTTGATTCGTGAATGGTCCTTGACTCTCTTGATGAGTTGGTTGGTCAGTGTAGTACCCTTTTCTCCTGTGGGATAGACGCTAGCCAGCTTGGCCACGTGACCTCCAAGCTTCCCTTCTCTCTCAACAAGCACAACACTGAACCCACGATCTGCAACATCAAGAGCCGCCCGGAGCCCTGTCACACCTCCTCCAACAACGAGAGTCACAGGTTCCACTTTGACTGTCTTTACAGGTAGACTCTGTAGAAGAGCAGCTCTTGCCACGGCCATTCTCACCAAGTCAACGGCCTTTTCGGTCGCAGCCTCTGGCTCGCGCATATGGCACCAGCTCACATGCTCACGGAGGTTGACCTGCTCAAACAGGTATCTGTTCAGGTCAGCCTCTTCGACGACCTTCCTAAAGGTCGGCTCATGCATTCTCGGACTGCAACTGGCAACAACAACTCGGTTCAGGTTGTGTTCAGAGATCTTCTCCTTAATCAGTTGCTGACCCGAGTCTGCACACATGAACATGAAGTGAGTTGCAAACTCCACGTGAGGGAATGACTCCGCCGTCTTAGCAACCGTTTCTACATCAACTGTACCAGCGATGTTATGTCCGCAGTGGCAAACGAAGACACCTATCCGCGGGATTTCGGTTCCTTCAGCTGTTCCAGCTTCTGCTTCTGTCAATCTAGTTCACCTCCCTTTGAGAGCACTATCGTGGCTCTCATGGCCGCTGCGCTTCCAGCGGCAACGCTATCTGGAATGTCTTTTGGTCCATCGGCGCATCCACAAGTGTAGATGCCATCAACGTCTGCATCCACTGGATACAGAAGAGGATGTTCCACCTTGACGTATCCGTCGTTATCAAGCCTGACCCCCATGTCTTTGGCAAGCTCCTCCATCCCAGGAGAGGGCATGATACCAGGACTGAGAATGACAAGATCGTGCTCCTTTTGCATGAATGTCAAGGTTTCAATGTTCTCCACTCGTACCAACACATTCTGGTCATCTGTTTCCACGATTTCGGCCACACGCCCTCTAACGAAATTGATGCCAAAACGTGTCTTGGCCATCTCATAGAACTCTTCAAAGCCCTTTCCGAATGCTCGAATATCGGCGTAGTATACAGTAACATCGACCGCTGGGTTGTGCTCCTTCGCCATGACAGCATTCTTGATACCGTACATGCAGCACACACGGCTGCAATACGGTACACCTTTTCCGACGTCTCTTGCTCCAACGCACTGCACAAAACCGATTGAGGTCGGTATCTTGCCGTCGCTGAGACGTACGAGATGCCCGCCAGTAGGCCCTGCCGCATTTATGAGACGTTCATATTCCATTGCTTCAATCACATTGGCGAATTGCTCATACCCAAACCTTGGATATTCCTTGACATCGAAGGTCCTATACCCTGTTGACATCACGATGGCTCCAACGTTCAGCTCGACTATCTCATCCTTCATGCTGTGGTCTATGGCTTCGCGTGTGCACGCCTTTACGCACTCCATGCACTCAGAGCAGACGGTGCAATTCAGACACCGACCTGCTTCAGTGATTGCCGTTTCCTCATCAAAACCGAGTTCAACCTCATCGAAGGACATACTTCCGCGTTGTGGCCGGATTCTTGGCATCTCTGCCCTTGGATGGGGTTCGAGCCTCCTTCTGCGGATATCCTCAGGAGACACCTCGATGAAGGTTTCCGGACGCCCATCCTTGAGGTCAAGCCCTCGAAGGAACCGATGAATCGACTCCGCGGCGACATTGCCATGTCCGACCGCTTCGACAACAAGCCCTGGACCAGTCGCCAAATCCCCGCCCGCAAAGACCTGACTCATGCTTGTCTGCAGAGTGACTGGGTCGACCTCGGGAGTGCCCCATTCAGTCACTTCAAGTTCAGAATGTGGACCGTGTGGATCTGCCCTCTGGCCAATAGCTATTATCATGTTGTCAAATGGTATCGAGAACTCGGAGCCGGGAATCGGAATGGGCCTACTTCGGCCTGAGTCGTCTGGCTCACCAAGTTTCATTCTAATGCACTTGACACCGATGATGCGACCTTTGGATTCAATCACCTCGATTGGGTTGGAGAGGACCTTGAGCTCTATGCCCTCCTCAATCGCGTCTTCTATCTCACTGGCAATGGCGGGCATCTGTTCTCTAGCTCTACGATATACTATCGTGACGTGCTTTGCACCAAGTCTCTTGGCTACTCTTGCGGCATCTATTGCTGCATTTCCGCCTCCGATGACCGCCACACTGTTGCCCAGTGGGACCTTCTCTCCTCTGTTCACTCTTTCCAAGAAATCCACTGCGTGGTGGACACCTTTTGCGTTCTCACCTTGGATTCTCAGTTTGGAGCTGAGCGGGGCTCCTGTGCCGAGAAAGACTGCTTCGAAGCCCTCTTTGAGCAGAGCTTCCACAGATGTAATGGTCTTGCCTGTTTCAATCTTGACACCCATGGACTCGATGATCTTGATTTCGGCAGCCAGTATGTCTCTCGGGAGTCTATACTCGGGGATCCCGTAACGGAGTAGACCTCCAGCCTCCTCTCTCTTCTCGAAGACAGTGACGGGATATCCCATCTTGGCAATCTTCTCCGCACATGTCAGCCCTGCAGGTCCAGCGCCTACGAC
>JAEORS010000112.1:0-6400 GCA_016840795.1 Candidatus Thorarchaeota archaeon
CTTCCGAATCTCTTCCAGTTCTTCTCTGATTCGCTCGATGTCTTCGGTCATTGTTTTGCACTGACTGTAATAATGTACAGTTGTAATATAAATCTTCGGTTTGATTACACCACCAGCAGAGAGGTTTGGCTAAGGAGTTGGTATAGCGGCCGATTCGATTGACACTCCTGGAATCTAGGGAAGTAGAGAAACTCCAATGAAGAATGAAGCCAGTACTACAGAAAAAACAGATCAGAAATAGAAAGCTGGCGGGGCAAACATATGTTGCCCCCCAGTCCTAGAATTACACTACAGAGCTTAGAAATCGTATGCTTTGAGTGTCTTTCTCTTGTTGTCCTTACATCGGGATGCTGCTGCTTCGAGCATCTTCCCGATCTTCATATTGATGGCATCGTAGGCATCGCTGCCAACCATCATGTTCTTGTCCTTTGCAAATTGCTTCACAGCTGACTTCACAAAGAAAGTTGGGTATTTCTTCTTGACTGCCATGTTTTTGCACACCCTTTAGGCAAGAGTGGTTGAAATGAGCCCTAGTTGCTTTTAAGGCTATCCTAGGCACATGCCTCGAAACGCGCTTTCGCGCTTGTTTTCGAGAGTTCCGCCCATTTTTGTCATTATTAACTATAGTTAAGGAGTGTTTTCCTTATAAATAGCGTACTTTGAGCCTAACAAGTGAAATAGTCGGGAGGTCTAAAAAGGAACTAGGATGGAGTAAGTTGCCGCATACAAGACTTCTGATTGCAGCTTCTTTTGTGGCAGCAATCGTGTTAATTGTCACTTTTGGGTTGAGTGATCTCCTGTATAGCACAGTGTACCTTGAGAACTTCGTTCCCGGACTCCTCGCAGGATTCATCGGCGTCTTCCTTGCCTTGGCACTCGACCAATGGAACTCCGACCAGAGAGAGATGAAAGAAGTAGAGAAAATCCAGCAGGAGCTTATTGAAGAGCTAGACGACATCTGTGAAGCACTGAACGATGATGTCCTCTTTGAGGTGGTCCCAACTGTATCGTGGCACATTGCGAACTCCACCGGCCTAGCGGCCAAGCTCGATGATGAGATTCGCTACAGTATCTACTGCGCCTATAATTCCGTAGAACTCCATAATCGAGCAGTTGAGAGAATGTTGGACTACATGAGGCGAAGCGATATGGATGAGTCCACCGCAAGAATGCTGGAGAATCGCTACAGGGACTTGAAACAGTTCGTAGTGGCACATGTGGAGGAGGTCCTCGCGAAGCACGGCACCTCATGAGAGTCGTGATACAGAGTGTCAGAAAACTTGCTTTGAAGTCGATGCTTTTCAAGCAAGGAAGAGCGATGTCCTTCCATGCGATACGATTGGGAAGACTCTGAGAGGCACCCCGGCTATCTCGCTTGTGTCATACTCGCTCTTCTCCCTATCGTGGGAATACTCCTATGGCCTGTGACATTCTCAGGTCTCAGCAGTTTGCCTTGGGCCATTCTAATGATTGCAGTGGTCGTCCTCCCACTCTTCAGCTGTGGTCTTGGAATGAGGGGTCGCCCGCTCTTCCAGTTTCACTATCATGGGGAACCCTTCGATGAAGAGGTCATGAACATCTCAGACGATGAGAGAGAACTCTGACTTCGTCATGATGAAGAAGATTTGGCCGAGGTTGGTGAGCTCATCCGAGAGAGGAGAGCCATCAATGCCAGTTGTACACGTGAACGTCTGGGAAGGTTTTGGAGAAGAGAAGGTTAGGACAGTCAGAGAGGTATCGCCAAGATGTTTGTGAACCTGGACATTCCTGAACATGCCGTGGAGGTAACAGTCCGGGAGATACCAAAGTCACATTGGGAATTGGTGGAGAACCAGCCTAGAAGAAGTCCAAAGATCAGTAAGGAATAGTCGCTCACATCACCTCGGGGCCGACGGTATCTACCAGATACTGTCGGTCTTCATCGCTCTTCAGGAACACACCCTGGTTGCCCAATCGTAGGTTCTCAATGCCTTCTTCTTGCATTGCGATATAGCTTTCAGCCATCTCCTGCGCAGTGGGGGCCCTGTAGTCAGGTGATTGAAGTTCATAGCAGGGGAAGAACGCCAACAGGGTGGTAGGGATTCCTGAATTGGCCTCTGAAATCAACCTCGCAATCTTCGCATGTTCGTCCTTCTCGACAAGGCCCGGAATGTGCAGAGTTAGGACTTCGAGAGTGAACCCGTGATTCACAATCTCCTGAACGCTTGACAGAATGTGGGCATTGGTCGTTCCACAGAGCTTACGATAGATGTCTTCAGAGTAGGCCTTGATATCTAGCCAGAATGAGTCAATCCCTCCTTCGGCATAGGCTTCAATGTTCCTCGGAGTAAGACCATAGCCGTTAGTTTCGAGCAACACCCAGAGGTCATTGGACTTCTCTTTGATCTTCTGTGCTGCCTCGATGTAGAACTCAGGTTTGCAGAGTATGTCGCCACCAGTGAACGCAACGATGTTCCGGGCAGGACCAATCCCTTGAGGACTCAGGACGATTTGATCAGTGGTGAGTTTAGAAGGGCAAATCTCAGAACGGCTCCCAGTGAGAACGCAAGCTCCACAGTGTCTGCAGAGTCGATGAGCATGCCAGCTCGTGGCAGCCTCTTTGGGCTCGAAGACCGTGACATCCTTGCGGTATCTCTTAGCGAGGTCTGCTATCATCTCGGCAGACATCCATTCTCCAGTCACCACCTTACTGAACTCGTGAGAATGGCACTTGAGACAAGTATGGTTGCAGCCACTCTGGTAGATCGACATGTAATCTTCTGGCCGTGACAGAAGAAGGGATTTGATCAGTCGCTCATAGCCCTTCTCTGTACTATGACGTAGCGTAGCAGAGCATGCCAGCTTCTGTTTGCTGTCTGCTGCCTCAACCAAGCATGAACCTCTCGGATAGCCTTGGTCAATCATTGCGCAATGGCCAGAAACCTTAGTCAATCTTCTCTCCAAAACCCTGTAGTCAGACTGTCCAATAAACGGTTGCATGGTCAGTAGTTCGCGCTTAGCGAACCGACGCGCTTTGAATTGAGTCCATGATTTCTGCTAGTTGAGCCGCCTGCCATCGTTCCGTGACCCCCACTGTCACTGTCCGCACTTTCGGAAGGCTGAAGGCATACTCCAACGCATCCAACGGAGGTAGCTTGCCGGCTGCAAGTACTTTCATGCCCATCACCGGGTTTCGACTATCGAGTGATTGGAGCAGTTCTTCCATCTCAGTGGTGGAACCTCCGACGTTGTAGCCAATACTATTGACTGGGAGTAGCAGCCCGAAGGCCTCGTCTTGAAGTGGATTTTCATCTGATTGTAGGACCTGCAGAGTATTGCAGGTGTCGTGTGTGGCAAGACCAGGAAATGCATTTGCTGCTCTGATTGCTTCGAAACACGATTTCAAGTCCTCCAAGCGTCGGTCTAGAAACCTGTCAGTCATTGCACCGTGTACGAAGACAACCTCGGGATCCAATACACGGGTTTCCTCAAGATTCTTCTCCCAGTTCTCAGGCAGGAGCGAAATGGCAACCTTCAGGTCATGACTCTCCTTTGTTAGACGAGCAGCCTCAACAATGGTAGGATATGCCGTGACATGAACACCGGGATACCCCAACCTGCAGAAGTGAACAAACATCTCGCTCATCCGATCAGGGTGGTTGAAGAACCGTCTATACCACTTCTGACCAGCAAGTCCGAATTGGCCTGCACCCATGAAAGGACTGGTTCCACATAGCAGGCGTGGAAGTGCTTTGGGTCCAAAGTTCACTTCGAGCATTTCGACCCTCTCGCTTCATTTCTCACGTTCAACAATCGTTGCTGTACCAAGTCCAAGCCCACAGCACATAGAAACAAGTCCATACTTGAGGTTCTTGTCCTCTAGGGCATTGAGCATCGTTGTCATTAGTCGGGCGCCTGAAGCCCCGAGAGGATGCCCTAATGCCAAAGAGCCCCCGTGGACTGCAAGACGCTTGTCTGACAATGCATCGAATTCAAGCGCCTTGCCGGTTGCCAAAACAACCGATGCAAACGCCTCATTGATCTCTATGAGATCCATGTCTTCCAACGTCATGCCGGCACGTTCAAGGCATTCTGGAATCACGAAGATTGGCCCCTCCAAACAAGTGACTGGATCGACGCCTACCACTGCCTGAGCCGTAACAACAGCCCGGACCTTGAGATCCAGTTCATCAGCCTTCTCTCGCGATGTCAACATGACCGCTGCAGCACCGTCGTTGATGGGGCATGCATTTGCTGCCGTCGTCGTGCCCCCATGAAGCGGCGGCAAGGAGGCAAGCTTCTCTAGCGTCGAGTCTCTACGAGGGCTGTCATCTCTTTCAACCAGTACATCCTCTCCTTCACTCTGCGGTACTTTGATAGGCACAACTTCGTTGGCAAACTTCGCTGCATCCCAGGCGGCTGCAGCCTTCTCGTGACTCCAAACTGCAAACTTATCCAAGTCCTCTCTGGCCAACTCATACTTCTCCGCCATTGCATCGGCGCTCATGGTCATTGGGATTATTGGATACTCCTCTACGGTCTTGGGATTGAATGCTGCGAAGACCTCTCCGAAGTCTGCGCCAATGGGGAGCAGCGTCATGTGTTCAACACCCGCTGCAATGACGATGTCAGCATTGTCTGTGGCAATAGACTGGGCGGCGAAGTTGACAGCCTGCTGCGAGGAGCCACATGCGCGGTTAAGAGAACAGGCAGGGACTGTGTAGGGAAATCCGGCACCTAGGACTGCCATTCTGCCGATGTTTGCTCCTTGTTGTGCTGTCTGTGTGTTGCAGCCCATCATGACATCATCTACCATGCCTGCTTCAATTCCCGTACGTTTGACCAGCTCTTGAAGTACATGTGATGCCAGCTCATCAGGACGAATGCCTGCAAGACTCCCATTCCTCTTTCCAATTGGAGTCCGAACTGCATCAACGATGACAGCTTCCCGAAGTCCTTTCATTCTTCCACGCTCCAGCTACTGATTGAGTTTATGACTAGGGTGTTATCTCTTCTGAACAAGTGGATGCTGCTTGGAAAGGGGCACTCATATTTCCAGTGGTTGCCAGTGAAACGTGCTAATCACGAATCTGAGCGAAGAGATGAGTGCAAGTATAAGAAGGGTGCCATTGTCATGGGAAGTCCGAAGGTTTGAACTATCCTCCAGCTTGCACGTTTCATGAACGGGGAATCTTGGATAATGCCTCAATCACTAAAGTGAGAGATTATTAGATTGCAGGGCTATCTGAAAAGGCTCCTTCTACAATTGCGGTGTAGCGATTTGGTCCAGTACACCCCTCCTATTTCTGATTCAAAAGACGTCAGTATGAGGGGGATCTTCTGCTTCTAGGATTGTGCCATTTTCAGTAGGTAATTCTCCCCAAGGGTCAGGATAGACCGTGTGAGCAGCATCGTACGGTAACACGTTCGGATTGTGTCGTTCCCATTCCTTCCACCATGAATGAATAGAGGTTTCCATGTTGTTAGTTCCGACGATCTTGACAGGCAGGCAGGCAGCCTTGTTTCCTGAAAATTCATATCGTGCCATGGTCGCATCGAATACAGTCTTCTTCAACGAACGTATCCGTTTCACAATTCCCTCATAGAATAGAACTGGGAATGATGCTACGACTGTCGTTGATGCTGCCTCTTCTGCCTCTACTCCTGCTCCTGCTGCTGCCGCCTCGCGTGCTGCCGCCAATGCTGCTCTTGCTGCTGCATCCTCAGATGATACCAGCATTACACAGAGTATCTCAAGGCCCCAGATTTCCTTCCTTAATCCGGTGATAATAATGCGATAGTCGTTTAGTCTGTCGAAGACTTGGGCGTCGATGTCTTTGAAATAGTAGTAGTTCATCGAATCCCAGGCCGCCATGTATCCGTCATCTACGTTGATTCGAACCAATCCAGGGTCAAGACCAAACCCGTCAAGGACCTTCATTTCTGCATGAATAGGGATTCGGTGAATATCATCATTGAATCCATAGGGCATTACTAGGTCACTGTCGTACCCAATCTCATTGCAGAGGGATTCATGTTGGAATAGTTCAATTGTTCTGCCAAGACTCTCAAAGATACCCGGTTGCCCCAGAACGGCACCTACTTCAGGTTCGAGCGAAGTCGTACTTGGTGTTGCTAGTGCACAGACTATTGATATGATCAGCTCTGCTCCCATTTCCTTTGCACCCAGCAGAGGCATGTTCTCACGAACTCCACCATCAATGAAGTAGTCACTGGTCAGCTGCATTTCCTTGAGGGGGATCCCAATAGCCGGGAGGAAGACAGGTATCGAAGCAGTGGCCCGAGCTCCGAGTTTGAGCCGATGGCTCTTTGTCAGGCCCTCATAATCATACTGAGTCTGGAGCTCTCCTATTCTATTGTATACCTTCCCTCCATGGTCCATGTAACAGATTTCTCCATC
>JAEORS010000011.1:0-22400 GCA_016840795.1 Candidatus Thorarchaeota archaeon
TATACCTGACTCAGTATATCGGGGATACTGATCGAGTAGAGAACGTCAAGTTTCTTGAGGATGCCGTCGGTCACCTGATGCACTTACTTGGAATTACGACTCCTGACGGTATAGCCTGTGACTTGCATCCCGAGTTCCTGAGCACAGAACTTGCAGAGAGATTGTCTAATGAATTGATGATTCCATTAGTCCGTGTCCAACATCATCACGCCCACCTAGCAGGCATCCTTGCAGACTCCAACGTGAGTCCTGATACTCGTATTGTTTGTATTACAGCAGACGGATATGGGTACGCACCTGATGGAAATGGTTGGGGAGGCGATGTGCTTGTCGGAGATGCACGTAACTTTTCTAGAGAGGGTGGTCTGACTCCCAAGGAGTATCCTGGAGGAGATTTGTCAGCGAGGTATGCCTCGCGATCTCTTGTTGGGATATTGGGTGATTCGATGCAGATGGAAGAGCTGGCAGGCCTTGCATCGGGCGCTTACGTTGCCAAGAATACTAGTGCGACAGCAAAGTCGCTTTCACTTCTCTTTGACGTCCGAAAACGAGATGTGAACTTGCTCAGGAGTACCAGCGCAGGAAGATTCCTGGATGCTGTAGCAATGGTATTGGGAATCTGTTCTGAGAATTCATACGATGCAGAGTGTCCAATGAAACTCGAAGCTATAGCTCGAAAAACGGACCTCTCAATAGAACAGAGCTATGTTACTACAAATGGCACCCTTGAATTGGATACTAGCGAATCACTAATGCAAGTAGTCAATCTAAAGAAACGAGGCGTTTCAGTTCCCGAGATAGCATACTCAGCACAGCATCATCTGGGAACCGCACTCGCAGAAATAGCTTGCAAGACTGCTGAAAATGAAGGGCTTGTTCATGTGGGATTCTCAGGAGGTGTTGCCCTGAACCGGATCATCACTAGGGCGGTTATCGATAAGGTTCAAGCTCATGGGCTACGGCCTCTCATTCACAAGCAAATACCTCCCGGAGACGGAGGGATATCTACTGGACAGGTTCTTGTCGGCATTGTACATCTAGAAGAGTAGACCAAGTTTCTGACGTGACAAGAATCTCACTTCAGTGCTTGAACTGCAGACATTCCAAGCTCGAATGCTTTGATATTGGTTGATTCATACTTCTTCGGAAACGCGGAACGTACAACCTCGACAACTGTTGCTTTGTCTATTGGTATCACTCCTGTCCCAAGAATCCCACCCAACATCACCATGTTAAGAGCCATGGCACTTCCTGCTTGTCTTGCAAGCTCCATTGCATCAATCTCCAGAATGCAACTTGTGAACTTCTCCATGGATTTCGTGATTTCTTCATGTGGTGGGTACTCGGCTTTCCCCATAGAAACGGCCACTGGATATTGGACATGTGAACTCATGAGAACGCAGCCATCCGCTGCAACAATGTGAATCTCCCTCAGTGTTTCGATTGGTTCGAAACCAACGAGTAGGTGGGCAGAACCTGAATCCACAATCGGTCCTCGTGCATCATCTCCAATCCTCACTGTGCATACCACATGTCCCCCACGCTGAGCCATTCCATGGATCTCGCCGACACGTACATTGTAGTTGGCAGCTAGTGCGGCCTTGGCAAGTATCTCAGCAAGAGTCAAAACACCTTGACCCCCGACACCAGCAATGGCTACATTGACTGTATTACTGTTATTACCAGACACTCTCATGTACCCTCCTGCCTTATTGCTCCCTGAGGACAAACATCCGTGCAGGTTCCACAGAGATTACAGAGAGAGTCTTCAATCACAGCCTTCTCAGTTTCAGAATCAAGGTACATAGCTGGACAAGACAAACGGTTCAGACAGCGTTTACATGCATTACACAGGTCTGAGTCTACGTAGTACTTCGGCGGATACTCTCCCGTCTTGCGTCGTTCGGCTGCCGTTAGAAGCGCACAAGGTGCGACTGACACCATTACAGCTGGAGCCTGATTCTCTCGTACCCAAGTTACCATCTTGCGGACGTCAGCTACTAACTCTGCCATCGGGCCGAAAGGATCTACAGACTTCACGTATTCCACGCCAAGTCCCTTGCATGCCTCTACTATGTCCACGGGAGGTACTTCCTGTTGCATTCCAGTGACTCCTGTTCCGGGATGAGGCTGATGTCCAGTCATTGCAGTAGTCCGATTATCAAGGACTACTAGACTAATCGGATGTCTGTTATACACTGCATTGGCTATCCCAGGAAGTCCGGATGCGAAAAATGTGCTGTCACCTATCGTGGCCACGACATCCTGGTTCGTTACACGAGCTATGCCACATGCAGTGGTTATCGACGATCCCATGTCAAACAGGATATCGGCTGTTTCTAGAGGAGGTGCAATACTTAGAGTGTAGCAACCTATGTCTGAGGGGTATATTGCCTTACCACGCGTGGCAGATCTGATAGCATAGTAAGTAGCTCTGTGAGGACAACCTGCACACAATAGCGGCGGTCTCGGGGGTAAGTCTGGAAGCTCCTTCATCTTCTTGTCTATGGCGGCCCAGTTAATACTTGTATTACGACTCGTAATCTTCGAAAGGGCCTCGATTACAACACGCGGACTGTATTCATACGCACGTGAGAAGTATCCTTGCTCCTTTCCTAGAATCTCGACCTCGATCTCCTTCAGTTGAGCAATTCGTCTTGCGTGTGTTTCCAAGAAAGGTTCAAGCTCCTCAACTACAACGGTCTTCTTGTGACGTTTCAGGAAGTTGGCGATCTTCTTCTCAGGCACTGGATGTGTCATGCCAAGTTTGAAAACCTCTGCCTTCAATTTCAGTGTACTGAGAGCTTCAAGCACATAATTGTATGACACGCCGCTTGTGATGATTCCAAGTTCTCCCTTTCCATGGACAAAATTCAGAGATGTTGACTCAGATATCTTCGCGGCTTTCTTCATCAGTTCTAGAAGTATCGGATGCCGCTTCCTTGCTACTGCAGGAACTGGAACAAACCGGTATGGTTCCTTCATGAACTCCACTGTGTCTGGTCTCTCTCTAATCTCCCCAAAGTCTACTGGAGCTCTAGTATGATTTACGCGTGTCGTTGTTCTGAAGAGTACGGGTAGTTCTAGTTTCTCGGAGATTTCATAGGCCTCCAATAGCATTGATTTGGCCTCAGCAGGGTCAACCGGTTCAACCATCGGCATGTTACCCATTAGAGCATAGTATCTACTGTCATTCTCGTTTTGAGAGCTCCACATGCTTGGATCGTCGGCAACAATGATGACCATACCAGCACGTACACCAGTATAAGCAAGCGAAAAGAATGGGTCGGCAGCTACGTTGAGACCTGGTCCCTTACAGACCATCATCGATCTTACACCTGTGACAGCGGCGGCTCCAGCGACCTCAAGTGCCACCTTCTCATTTGCACTGAACTCGAAATAGAAGTTGGGGATATGTGGTGCCATGAGAGTGAGGTTGTTACCAATCTCACTACTTGGAGTACCAGGATATAATGCAACAAGACGCACTCCGGCCTCAAGGACTCCACGGGCAATAGCCTCGTTTGCCAGAAGTAGAACTCTCTTTCCGATGGTGTCTTCTAGTAGTTCCTGAGTCTTTGTCAAGTAACAGGCCTCCGATCTCACCAAAACATCTGGAACAAATCGACCGGAGTGAGTATCATGTATCAACCTTGTGGTACTGGAAAAGCACGTTGATTGGAGATACCCGGTACCGATACACGATTCTCGTATTACAATTATTACCACAAGCGAATAGTTTTACTATAGAACACGTGTTCCAATCATGCCCCAGTCATACTCAGGTATTATGGGACAACACCCCTTCATTTCCAGTGGAACTGATCTATGGTGTAGGTTCAGCGGGTATTGTTATACTAATAAAAAATGGAGATAAACCGCAGCTTCGGAAACAGCTATTTATACTTTTCGACATTAAAACGTATCATCAATCAAATGAGTTTCTACTGGAAATCAAGGGGTCATGTTGGTTTGGAACACGTGTTCTAATAGCTCGGCACTTCACTCACGATTTCGTAGACTCGAAGGGCTAGAATATCCGTATAGGATAAGAAGAGCTGATCGAACAAAGATTTGAATGTACCAGGCACCAGGATTGCTGAATCTGCTACAGCCTCAGCCCCCTCACATTGATCAATAAGTCCTGGTTTCTTCTTCTGCCGAATTCCATTCTTCGTGTTCCAAGAGTATACATAGCCATGGAGCTCCTTCGTAAAAGAAACTCTTCTCGCATTGGTCTGACGAGCACGTTTGCAGTCGTAAATATAGAGAAAACTTGCTGCCAACTCAACCAGCCGTTTGTTAGAACACATGTTCTGATTCTTTAGACCGAGTAATACCTCAATCTGGGATGGAAAGGTTAAAGCGTATGAAGAATTCCACACGGCGTGCCTCCAATTGCAGACTCACAATGAAACGGGAGAGATCGCATGAACAGAATCGGTCTTCGTAGAGAAGAAAAACCCTTCGAAACGAGAGTACCCCTTGTACCTCGTCACCTCAAAGAACTGTCTGAAACACATCAGATTCGATTCGTAGTTGAACCAAGTGACCAACGTGCATTTGGTACAGAAGAGTTCACCAACGTCGGAGCTGAAATCAGTCCATTGAAGGGGAACAACATCCCGGTGATTCTTGGCATTAAGGAGATGCCCATTGACTTCTTCGAGAGGAATATTGCCTATATCTTCTTCAGTCACACCATCAAGGGCCAAAAGTACAACATGCCAATGCTCAAGCGGATTATGGACGTAGGTGCTACACTAATAGACTATGAGCGAGTCATTGACGAGAAGGGAAGAAGACTGATCTTCTTTGGAAACTGGGCCGGAATGGCTGGAGTATCTGATACACTTCGAGTCTTGGGAGAGCGGCTGGAGTCCAAGGGGGTCAAACCAAACCCCTTCGCAGGGATGAAGCACACACTACAGTGTAGAAATCTCGCCGAGTTGAAAGAGGAGTTTCAAGCTCTAGGACGTCGAATATCCGAACACGGACTACCAAACCACCTAGTCCCATTTGTAGTCGGTTTTACAGGATATGGCAATGTTTCGCGCGGTGCACAAGAGATGTTTGACCTTCTTCCGCATATACAGATTGACCCCGAGGAGATATTCGACATATCAGAACCAAAGAACAACGTCCTTTACAAGTGCGTCTTCAAAGAGGAACATATGGTTGAACCCAAAGACTCTGAGGCAGACTTCGACCTCCAAGACTACTACAGGAACGGGTCAACCAAGTACAAAGGCGTCTTTGAGAAGTACGTACCTCACCTTGTGGTTATACTCAACTGCATCTACTGGTCAGACAAATACCCCCGGCTTCTGACTAAGAGCTTCATCAAGAAGCACTGGCACTCCCTGAATCGAAGACTCGAGGTAGTAGGCGACATCTCGTGTGATGTTGATGGTGCCATCCAATTCACAGTTCGAACAACCAATCCTGAAAACCCCGTATTCACCTATATCGTTGACCAAGACCGCGCAGAACCAAGCGTCAAAGGTGACGGACCAGTCGTAATGGCAGTTGACAATCTCCCTTGTGAATTACCACGCGACTCATCCACCTCCTTTAGCGAAACCCTTTTGGACTATATACCTGCGCTGGCGAAGGCGGATTTTACAGTACCATTCCAACAGCTCAATCTTCCCAAGGAGCTGAAGGACGCAGTGATTGTCTATCAAGGAGAACTCACGAAAGAATACATGTATCTCAAGGAGTATTTGTGAACGGAGCGAAACTAACGATGAAGAGAGTGCTTTGTCTGGGGGCCGGTCTGGTTGCCCGTCCCTATATCCAGTACCTTAGTGACCATGGTTTTCATGTTACGGTCGCAAGCAGAACTAAGAGTAAAGCAGACCGCCTTGTTGAAGGCTGTAAGAACACTGAAACTGTGACCTTCAACATAGAAACCGATGACGACCTTCTTGACAAGCTGATTGAAGAAGCCGATTTAGCATGTTCTCTTCTTCCATATACCTTCCATGTGAAAGCAGCAAAGATTGCCATTGAACATGCGACGCCCTTCTGCACCACATCGTACATCTCTCCTGAGATGAAGAAGCTAGATGAGGCGGCTAGGTCTGCCGGGATTCCAATTCTCAACGAGTGCGGTGTTGACCCAGGCATAGACCACATGAGTGCCATGAAGATCATAGATCATGTTCACAATCAGGATGGGAAGATTAGGAGTTTCACATCCTTTACTGGAGGTCTCCCTGCTCCAGAGGCCAACGATAATCCATTTGGATACAAACTGTCTTGGAGTCCCAGAGGAGTTCTGTTGGCAGGTCGTAATGATGCCTATTTCCTTCGTGATGGCAAAGAGGTGAAGATTCCAGGAGCTGAGCTCTTTGATAATTACGAGATAATGGAAGTTCCTGGAATAGGGAAGTTCGAGGGTTATCCCAACCGTGACAGCATGTCATTCATCGACATATATGGAATCCATGAAACAGATACCATTCTGCGCGGGACCTTCAGAAACCTCGGTTGGTGTGGCACACTCAAGAAGATTGCCAACCTTGGTCTTCTCTCACTTGATGAACAGAGTCTTGATGGAATGACTTTCGCTGACATGATGTACAACCTAGTCAATGATAGAGAGGCAGACCTTCGAGAAAGTGTTTCGAAAAAGACTGGACTCAAGAGCGACGATCCTGTGATTTCACGGTTAGAGTGGCTTGGCCTCTTCGACAACCAACAGATTCCAGATGGCATCAACACACATCTAGACGCACTCTGCAGTCTCTTCGAACAAAAGCTGCAGTACGCTCCCGGTGAGAGGGACATGATAGTGATGCATCACGAGTTCATAGCTGAATATCCTGACAGGAAGGAGAAGATTACTTCCACTATGATTGACTTCGGCATACCGAATGGCGACAGCTCAATGTCCAGAACCGTTGCACTCCCAGTAGCCATAGCGAGCAGAATAATTCTTGATGGATCCATGAAACTTGTAGGGGTTCACCGGCCTGTGATGCCAGAGGTGTATGCGCCAATTCTCAAGGAGTTGGAAAGTCTGGATATCAAACTGGAGGATCGTGTAACAACAATCTGATTTGACATACCAGATTCTTGGATATGAGTGGTGCTCAGGCTATTTGCCCACATGCAGTTGAATGGAAGCAAGAATCTCTTCTGCTCGTTCGGCTTCCTTCTGGACGTCCGGGACCTCTGTCTTGAGCCGATACGTGTACCCCGAACGATTCCCATATCTCTCCAGGTGTCCCTTTCCACCATTCCACATTCGAGCTAGGTAAGTGGATGCAGTACTCTTGGGCAAATCATCATTGAATGTAGCCTGATAGATCTCAGCAACATCCAAGGAGGAGAACTTACCATGCTTGAAAGAGGCGTAGATCACTATGTGCATCTTCTCATAGCTACTCATGGACTCGTAGCTGATCTCTTCAATTTCAGTATCAACAGCTTCCTTTCGCTCTGGTGCAAATGAATACCCAGTACTAGTTTCCAAGAAGACTTTGAACTTCTCAAACATCTCCTCAATGCTGCCACCTTCCACTTGGAAACTAGACTCCTCTCTCTTTGATTCATCACGTACTACGATTCTAAAATCAAATGGCTCCTCCGTGAGTGCAAGAATCCTCCGGAATCTCGTCAATGCCTCATCGGGTTTGACGTATTTACACTGAAAGACTTCTCTCAGACCTGGACCGGAGTTATATGTGAACTCGTACAGATACCCCGTTCTTTCTTCGGTCTTCAAAGTCTTCGCCTCGACTACATCTGACATTCATTGAGTCTTTTGTATAAGACTGTGTTCACAACAGCCTACCAGGTTTCGGCAAATAAGTGTGAGTATGTGAATCACCAATACCAACATAACAGCTACATAATGCGTCTGTGGGCATTCAGAACACGTCCTAGATGAGAAGAGTGTGCTGGCAGCTTGTGAGTGCCCCAAATCTAAAATAAAGGTCTATGGGCGCCCAAAATCGGAGAAACAGGTTATTCTCCATTTCTTCTGCTATTCACTAGACTATGTAGTTTGTGAACAACTCAATGAGCATTTCATATCTCTTTTTATCCCGTTCCACCGGAAATCAAGGGGTAGCTTCATTCACATAATAATGGGCTGTTATGAGCCCTTCTTGGAATGTATATGGTGATTTGGGGTCTTTTCTGTGGGGACTGTTCACAGAAAGGGCGCCATTCACAGAGAAGGACTGTGAAATGTTGTAAATGCCGTGAATCCGTTGACGTGATTCTTGACCTAGATGACTGGTACCAAGTAGTCAAAGGAGTCCTCTCCAAGCACGAGTTGGTAGAAGCTTTCTGCCTTGGTAACGTTACGTACTAACTCAAGTCGTCCTCTTGCCTCGACACGCTCACTCCTGTGAACATGCTCAGTGAAACGGCCGCGATAGCTAACGAGCCTAGACAGATCTGGCAGCTCTTCACACTGAACAAGGTACGTACATGGAGTGAATATCGAATCAGAATCATTAGTCACCACACAATCCACTACCCGGGTGCCTTTACACTCAAATGTGAAATCATCATAGCTGTACCCCATCTCATCTGGCAGCTTGACTGCTCTGACAAAGAAGTCAATCCAATCATACAACCCTTGTAGAGCTTTCTTAGCTTCTATCTTCTTCAATACGGATCTCCATCTACTGTGTCCTTTCCACCTGAAGTCCAGATGCCTCTCAAGCCTGTCACCATGATATCGTTTCGTTCTTGGGAGAGAGCTATCTCTTAGTACTGCATGAACTCTCTTGGCTTGACGTGCTCCGTACACAACAAGGTCAATGTCCGATTGAGAGGTATCAAGACCAACAAGCTGAGAACCAGTGAGCCCGATATCTGACGACTCTATGCCTGCCTTGTCAACTATACTCTGAGCAAGAGATTGCGATGCTTCCTCAAGAGCGGTCATGTGTAGTCCTAGATCGCGAAGCTGGCGTAGACCGTCAATAGGACTTAGCACATAGGACACACAATCATTTGGAACAGCTTGAAGAACGCGTCCACGTTTCTCATCATACCAAAGATACTGTGGGTGTTTCTCACGAAGGTACCTGTCGCGTTTCTCAAGATCGTATACTTTCGAGAATCGTAATCCATCTCTTGATTGCCGGTTTCCACTGGGATCTGGAACGTATCTTAGGTAGGCAATCAACCGGTCTACGGGTTGAATGACCCCTTTCACTTCAAATACAAGACCTTCATTAGTTACTACGAAGTAGCCCTCAATAGGTTGCGAAGTCAGGGAATTCACGAGAATACTGACACAAGGCCAACAATTAAAGAGACCCCTCGAATAGCATTGAACCATGGCTGCTAAACTGGAAGTGAAGTCTGATTTTGGCATCTTCGAGGCTGAGCCCGAACTCGCATACTTTGACTCCGCAAGCACAGGTCTAGTTCCAAGGGTCGCTGTCGATGCAACCGCCGAGTTTCTCAAGAGTACAGTAGCGTCAGCCCGACGTGGTGCCCATCATCTAGCAGTAAATGCAAGCAGTATGGTTGAGGAAGTCCGCAATTCGCTTGCCGATTATTTCCAGACCGACAGGTCACAGGTCTCCTTCCAGAAATCCATTCCTTCGGCGGTCGCTTCATTAGCATACGGTTTTGAGTGGAGCACCTCCAAACGAAAGAAGTTGGTCGTTGCCCAGAGCGAAGAGCATTCTGTGATGGTAGCACTTCTCAGAGCGGCCCAAGTCCTCAGACTTGAAGTCCAGTTGGTACCTGTAAATCAGGAAGGAGTCCTAGATCTTGCCGCACTCGAAGAGGCCGTAGACGACAAGACTGGAATTGTTGCAGCCAATCACGTAGCCATAGGTATCGGAACGAGAAACCCCATTCCAGAGATTGCCGAGATATCACACGATGAAGGCGCATTGTTACTCACAGATGCCACTCAGTCAGTTGGAGTTTCGGAGGTGATACCTGCGAACCTCGGAGCGGACGTTGTCCTATGTTCTGCCAACGTAGGGCTTCTAGCACCACCCGGTCTTGCCATCCAGTGGACTTCTGATGAGATAGGAGAAACCCATCAACCAGGAATACTCGGAAGCTCAGCGGTCGCAAATGTCATGATTGGATCCTTCGAAACTGCTCTCCACCCAGACAAGTTCGAATCAGGAGTACTGAATGTACCCGCAATTGCCGGTCTCGGTGCATCGTTAGAGTACCTCGGAAACCTGCAATCTCGAAATCTCACAAAACACATGAAACACATTTCGCATTACTTGGTAAGTCGTCTGAGTGAAATGAGTACTCTGGTTCTCTACGGCAATCTAGATAGCACAAACACAATCCTTGGGTTCAACGTTGGGGAAGAGGATGGTATGAACTGTCATGAGGTTGCTCTATTCCTTGACGACCTTAACATTGCAGTACGGAGCGGGCTTGTATGTGCTCATCCGCTTGTCAAGCCGCTGTCCGAGGAGGGCCTCATCCAAGTGTCCCTTCATGTGTACAACTCAACTGAGGACATCGACCGACTTGCGGATTCGCTTCAAACCATCATTAGAGAGCTTCTCTGAGTACTAGCCTATTACGAATGCGGGAGGGTATGTCACGAAGTACTGGACAATAATGGCGAGAAGTATTCCACTCAACACCAACCCCTTTCCCCTCTTTGAATTAACTTCTGTGAACCAAAGAATGGCTCCAATGAGGACCACAATTGCCGCAGACACTCTTCCAATGAATATCAAGAACTCCCAAATCTCAGCAAAGTATGCTGCTATGAGATTCGCGAAGTCTACTAGAGGACCAAGAAGAACCAGCCACATTTGTTTCACACATTAGTAGTAACTTCTAGGTTCAGATTTAAAGTCCCTAGAGAACTGTGACCGACTTCGCCAGATTACGCGGCTTATCAGGATCGAAGCCCTTTCTCCTCGCCATATAGTAACTGAACAACTGCAGCGGTATCACATAAGGTATCGTCGAAAATTCAGGCTCGATCTCCTCTGGGATAGTGAACCAATGATTGGAGAACCCCTTAAGCTCTTCATCATCTCTTGCAATCACCGAGATGATTGATGCACCACGGGCCTTCATTTCCATTATGTTACCGACGATTCTGCTTCTGGTTTCATCTCTTGGGACCACAAAGATGACAGGATACTCGTCCTGGACAAGTGCTATGGGTCCATGTTTCGATTGTCCTGCAGAATAGGCTTCAGCATGATTATAGGAGATCTCCTTGAGCTTGAGAGCACCCTCCTCGGCAGTGGCTTGAGATACGCCTCTGCCCAAGAAGAGTAGACTTGGCTTGTCATAAAGAAGCCCTGCTAATCGTCTGGCTCTCTCTTCATTCCTAGAAATGACCTCGGAAACAACTTCAGGTAGTTTCTCGAGAGATTGTCGCTTCTTCTCAAGTATCTCTTTTCGTACAAAGCCCGTGCGTTCCCCAAGTGCCAGTGCCAACTGAGCGAGGGCAGTCAATTGTACCATGAACGTCTTTGTGGCGGCAACTCCTATCTCTGGGCCTGCCTGAGTGAAGACTGTATGGTCTGCCATGCGTGTAATCGAGCTACCAATGACATTCGTAATAGCCACTACTCTCACGCCAAACGACTTCGCATATTTCACTGCCATTATCGTGTCTGTTGTTTCTCCGGACTGTGTGATTGCAATCACAAGATCATCCTTTGATAGTGATTTGTAGACAGTGTCTGGAAAGTCACTGGCAAGTTCAAAACTGGGCAAGATGCCCGCAAGTGAGGCGAACATATGTCTCCCAGCCATGGCAGCATGACCAGACGTACCCATAGCTAAAAAGTAGACATTCCTTGCTTCATGGATAAACCTTACAGCCTCCTGAATTACCTCAGGTCGAATCCTGAGGGTTTTCCTAATTGCCTCTGGCTGCTCATGTATTTCCTTCAACATGAAGTGAGGGAAACCACCTTTTTGGGCTTGATCCGCAGTCCAGCTAATCTTGATAGTTTCTCTCTCCACTTCAGATCCATCAGACAGCTTTTGAATCACAGCCTTTTCGGCCGTTAAGGTCGCCACTTCCCCATCAAGAAGCAGAATCATGTCATTAGTCATAGGAAGAAATGCCGGGATGTCTGAAGATACGTATGTTGCTCCTTCTTTGCGTCCAATAACAAGTGGATTGCCATCACGTGTACATACAATCTTACCATCATCTTTCGATGTCATGGCTACTATTGCATAAGTTCCCTCAATCCGACGGGTGACCTCTGTGATAGCATCATCAAGAGTCAGCCCATCAGAAACAAAGTCCTCAATCATGTGAGGAATCACTTCAGTGTCTGTTTCAGAGGTGAACTCATGCCCCTTCGATTCTAGCTCGTTTCTGAGTTCGAGAAAGTTGTCAATGACACCATTATGGACTACTGCAATCTCGTTCTTGCAGTCAAAGTGCGGATGCGCGTTATACATGGAAGGTATTCCATGAGTGGCCCAACGAGTGTGTCCAATCCCTATGCAGCCAGGCATCTCATCAAGGTTGAGCTTCTTGTGTACTTCTTCAATCTTCCCTTTGTCCTTCTTCATGTGAAGCTGACCATTGGATATGGTTGTCACACCAACTGAGTCGTAGCCTCGATACTCCAGTCTTTTGAGTGCTTGATGCAGGAATGGTGCAACCTGACCACGCTTTTGAACGACTCCGATGATTCCACACATGTATTCTGAGGACTCCTAGCTCTGCATATAGGTAAGCAACACTTGGAAGTATTCACAAAAAGGGTTTTGTGTTCAGTCAGGGCTGTACTATCCCGTGAGTTCAATCTCGATATAGACAGAGTCAGGAATCCTTACTCGCATAATCTGCCTAATCGCTCTCTCATCCGCATCGATGTCGATAAGTCGTTTGTGAACTCGCATCTCCCACTTATCCCAGGACTCAGAGCCCTGCCCGCATGGGGTCTTCCGAGTGGGAATGACCATTCTTCTTGTAGGTAGAGGTATTGGACCGGACATACGGACTCCTGTCTTGCGTGTGATACGCTTGATTTGAGTACAAACACCATCAAGGTGTTCGGTACTTGTGCTTGACAGTCTGATCCGTGCTTTCTGAGTCATAGTCAGGTCCGTCCCATGGATAGGCTGGATACCGCAACGGAATTGGATTCGGATAAAAAGGTTGTCTTATGTATTGACCTGAAACGGCCCTACGACGTCAAAGGCAATGTCCATAAGGCCGCACAATACAACGCGGATGAGTGTCAGACTTGAACAACCTCGTGATTGTGAAACTGGGAGGATCAGTCATAACCCACAAAGATTCCTCTCCGCCTGCAGTCAACGAGAACAACATATCCCGCATCGCACATGAATTGAGAAGTCATGATGGTGAACTCATCGTCGTACTTGGAGGAGGAGCTCACGGCCACCAAGCGGCTCACAAGTATGGCTTTGGAAGCGATTCAACAACTCAGGGACTCCTACTAGAAGGAGTTTCTCCAATCCGTCACAATATGACAGTTCTCTCTCTCGCAGTTGAGCAGGTCCTAAACAGGGAAGGAGCCCACGCAGTTGTACTAGCTCCATTTACTATGGTCACACTACAGAATCGCAAGATTGCGACATTCCCGACTGAAATGATTCAGAGAACGCTTGATTCAGGTTTGGTTGCGGTGACACATGGTGATGTCTGCTTCGACAGCATGCTCGGCGCCTCCATTTTAAGCGGGGACACAATCGCAGTATATCTTGCGAAGGAAATGAGGGCAAAGGCACTCTATATTGGAACTGATGTGGATGGAGTCCTTGAGGACGACCCTCGAATCAATCCCAATGCCAACCACATCGATGTCATTGATACTTCCAAATGGAATGCAATCATTGCAAGGACGGGACCATCATCAGCTACTGATGTCACCGGAGGAATGAAGAAGAAGCTCAATGAAATCTCTACGCTGTCTGGGCTAGACATCGATATTGCAGTCTTCAACCTCGGTGTTTCTAATCGTCTCTCTTCATTACTTTCTGGAACTTCTACAGTATGTACGAGGATACAAATCTAAGTACAGAGAGCTGATTCAACTCTTGTTACATATAGTCTACTGACCGACTGCGGCTGTGACAGAGAGGTATTCTGAGAAGTCGTAGAGCTTGACGTTCTCTGGCATCACCATATCTTCTTCCAAGTACTCTGCAGCAGTCAGAACTCCGATTATCTTGGTTGACTTACACTTTCTGCATGCCACATCGGTATGTATGTGAAGAAGGGTGTTCAGCTGTTGTTGGTTTGGGAATATAACAAACGATACTCCGTTGTTGCATAGGTCATAGTATCCGTGATTCCGTTTGACCTCATCTCCCCGTCCACGTAAATCCAGCTCTAGGGCATCTATGACAGACTCTTTGAAATCCTTCAACATAACAGAGTTGACAATCCAGAGCCCCTCATCAAGGCTTACAAACCTCGGCCTCTCACCCACGCGCAAAGCTATTAGGACTTCGTCAGCCAGCAATTCCGTTAGAGCACGTTTTCCTTCTTCAACACTGAGCGGGGTTGAGTTCCCCTTGACAGACTGCATAGCAGTCGTTTCAATGAACTCTAACAGAATGTCCCACTGTATTCTGCCATCTGACAAATCAACAAAATCTTGGATTAGCTGAAACCAAAGACGCATCTGAATCGCACGACTTGTAGCTGATCCGACATCATGAATTGCTCCAATCAAACCTACCTGTTCAGTCTTAGGAACACCAACGGCAAGCTTCGTCGGATGAGAAGATGAAGTCAACTCTGTACTCGAGAGAGTCTGAGGAAGCAGACTCTCAATCATAGAATCCAGAGAGCTCGGAAAGGCAGATATGACCGTCACGGCATTGAAGTCCTCTGACCCAGTCATTATCTCTCGCAGCTTTGCAGCAGCCACACTTCCTCTCACAATTAGAATCAGCTCAGCAACGTTATTGCCCAAGCTTCTCATGTATTCACGAGTTTTCTCCAGCACCAATCCCATAGATGATGTTTTCAATTGTTCCGGTAGTATCAGAATCGCTTTGTCTTCAACTAGAATCCCAGACCCTTCATCTATGTCCTCATCTAGAGTGATTCCGAATAGCTCCAGCTTTTCAATGATGTAGCCAGCAATTGCATCCTTTACAGCTTGCAGGCCACGGCCTGGTAGTGTGAATACGAAACCCCCGGGAACCAGGGAAAGGCCTTCTCTATCAACAGTTCCCAAGGACACCAGATCTCGAATAACCTCATGGATGTCTTCTTCTTCCATTCTCGAATCGATCGATCCAAGAAGCCTTTCTATCTCCTTCTGAGTGGCCAAGTTTCTCGATGCAAGAAAGGCCACAACATGCGATCCCAACTCTCCCAGTCTATCAAACACTGCACCCGGAGCCCCTTCCAAATCTGATTTATCCGGTACTACAACCGCCGTACTTCTGTGGTCGGTTTGTTCTGGAAGGCCAAGTGACTCTCCATTCAATGTCTTCTTGTGCGACTCTGTAACAAAGGGCCAAGTAGCTAGTTCGAAAGTCTCGATGCCAGGCATGACGATGAGCGCTCTCCCACGTTTCATTGTTCTCAGATACTTCTCCTGATCACTGTCGAGAGACATGAATCTTCCACCCACAATGCTGTCATATGGGAGCCGAAACATCACTTTTGTCGCAGTATTCGCAAGGATATTGGAGGAAACATTGGGTCTTGTTGAAACAACGATGACTCCCTGTCCAGTTGCTCTCTGAAGCATGACCATTGATTCACCTGTAGTCACATCTGCGGCCGAATGTCTAGTATAACTCTCCGGTACAAGATTGCTGGCCTCTTCGAGTACAACCACGTGATGAAGACCGGGTCTAATGCCTCTTTGGAGTGCACAGTCAAAGATACGTTTTGCAATCAAGTTGTACAACAGTCTAGCGGCCTCCATGCCACCTGTTCCTGCAACATGCCGAAGATCAAGAATCACACGCTTGTCCATCAGTTTGGAGATTCTCACCGCATTAGGCCCACCACCAAGTATCGAACCAAGTGGCTCCCGTGAGAGTATCTCCAGACGATTCGTCAGTGCATCCCGAGTCATTCCTCCAATTCGGTCATTGCCTGCCAAATCCGAGATTGCCTTAAGGAGGCTCTGAACCGAGTTCCCCTTTCTCTGCTCCTCTGCAACTTTGAGAATTGCCTCCCGTAGAAGCCTCTCCATTGCCGGAGATAGTTCCGAGGTGGTTCCTCTCTCAGTAAGCACTTCTCTTAGTATCGCAAATGTCGTATGAGCATGCCTCTCATGGGAGTCAACCTCAGAATCCATGAAGTCTATCACAAATGATGAATCGATTCCAGGTCGTAATACGAGTATTTCTCCATCACATGAGTCCAAGAGGTCTACATAATCAGACCCTTTGATATCAAACACCCACCAAGGTGTCTTTGACTTTCTACTCAGTTCCGCCATGAGATGTTTCACGAGAGTAGTCTTTCCAGTACCTGTGGCCCCAAGGACGGCCACATGCTCTCGCAACCATTCCGTCCGGAGCCCAACAGTGTTCAACCGTCGCCCACTATAGACAGCCTGACCAATTCTCAATTCATTGTCTACTAGTTCCTTGGCAGGTATTGAAAAGTCGGGAACTTGAGAAGCAGCTATCACTGGCAACTGCTGAACGGGAGTATTCACAAAAGCGACCAACCTACTAACATGAGTTCTCTGTCGGGTCATGTGCCGGCGCAGAAGCAATCTCAAGGCAGACTTCCTTCCAATTGCCTTTCTCTTCAAACGAATACTATCATCATCGCCCCATATTGAGTGAACTAGTCCGGTAACCCGTTCTTGAACCTCTTTCATGTGCACTGAGGTATCAGACTTCATCAAGATGTGGACAGTCGTGTCAAACCAACCGGCACTGCTTCGAATCTCTTCATAGTGACGTACAAGTTTCCTTTTCTTGGACTGATCAGCTAGTGAGTCTTCCTTCCGTTTTTCCTTTTCGCGGATCGTGCTCCACTGTTTCTCCATTCTCTTCTGTTCTCTTCCTCGTTTTGCTTTTGAGAAGACACAGGAGAAGACCACATCGCATCCTTGTTTCAATACTGTAGAGAGGAAAGTACCCACCTGCGAACTCTCAGCCAAGGGTAGAACACGCGGCTCTCCTGTGAGTATCATCAAGGCGTTTCTATCTGCTTCAAAAGAAAGACCAGAGTAACTATCGAACTCGGCGTCAATCAGTCTTAGTGACGCTTCTGTAAGACTCTCACCTTTGAGTTGATGCAATTCAATATTGTTCAAGGAGGCCAAGAGAATTGCCTCAGTCCGAGTAGCTTCTCTTCTTAATAGCTCAGCAATCTCATCAAGCGCCTTTCCTGATGCAGTGATGAAGATGCGGAGATAGGGCTCACCATTCAATACCCCGGTTTCGTAAGTCATATTCACACGTCCATCCATTCCGGCACGCATTGCCAGCAGGAAGCTCGTGTCGTATTCGGGACGTTCATTCTCTCCAATACGGACAGAGCCCGCAACAGAAGTGATGTCAAGGCAACATACTCCAACCACATGCTGGTGAGAGCGCAGCACTAGTAGGTCATTGACGACCTCCAATAGAGTCTGTTCTGAGAGCAATCTCTGTGTCAGCACAAGACAACCCATGGATAGAGGCACTCCACAGATCAAGATCTCCACTAGAAATCTAAATGGAATAGACACAGAATTCACCAGACCTGCCAGAGGGAGTATATACACAAGAAGCAGATAGAATGCACAGCACACGATTCCTAGAATCCAACCCAATTCTATTCCACGCCATAGTCTTGGATGATTCTCCCAATATGCTCCTTCTCTCATGTCTTCCTCGTGCAGCCTCTCACTAGACATTCATTATCACCACATCTGAGAGCAAGGCAATGAGTATCTTCTCTCGGTCATACGTCCAGCTACTCGTATTCTCTGTTGACATATGAACTCCCCCCGATATCCACCAGTGTCCAAATTGACCGAATATAGTCCTCTGCATCGGTAGGAGGTTAAAAACCAATGAGTGGACTCATGAACAAATCAGAAACCCGTTCTCACTCCTCCGTGAGTTCACAGTCTGATAATAGAGATTCATGAAACTCAGCAAAATCATCGAGGTGTTGCCCCTGAGGAGGCTTAGTCTAGCTGTAATCCTTGCAATTACGCTGTCAATTGCTCTCTCACTGATAAATGCAGAGAATGCAATTGCAGAGGAGGATTCTATCGTGCTAAGAGGGAGCTTAGTACCTATCAGTGCAAGACTTCTTCAGAATGGGTCCTACGGAGATCCTGTAAGTGAGCAGCGTTTGGACTTCTATGATTGTCTGCTGAACTCCTTCATAGGCTCCTCATTGACAGACAGCAATGGCTACGCCTTGATATACTGGAACCTCACTTTCGACCACCCACTTGGTCCCACTCTGCTCAATGTGACTTTCGAAGGCAACGATACACGTTCTCTTGCTCCATCATGTCAATGGACAACCGTGACAGTTGTTTCAGCTACGCACATAGACTTAGAATATACTCAACAAGCCTATCACCCTGGAGACCAAATCTCATTCTCGGTCGAACTCTTTAATGACCAAGACGAAGCTATCGGGAATGAATTGATAGCTATCTATCATGACGATATTCTACTCGCTGCAGATTACACAAATGAAACAGGTCAAGTGACATTCAACCTAGGCTGTAACACATCTTGGTGCTCCTTAGGCAACAATGAACTCAAAGCAGTCTATGAACCAGCCACGTCAACATATCACAACAAATCTGAGCATTCTATTATAATTGACGTACAACAGATTCTGCCATCAATTGAACTGGAGGACATGAATGGGACCCAGCTCCAGCCAGACGAGTTCCTATGGTTGAAGTTGAATGTGAGTGCCGAGGGTGAGGGCCTCCCTAGCGCCAATCTGAGCGTTCTGTTGGATGGCAACTTCGTTTCCAGCACCACAACTGACCCATTCGGAGCGACTGAGCATCTAGTGCATGTTGATTACTTGGTGGATTTGGGTCCACACACAGTAAGAATAGAGTATGGTGGCACAGAACGTCATGCGGCCGCTCATCTTGAAGTAGACATTATGGTGACAAGCCCAGCCATAGTTTCCCTGGTGTTACCAGACTACACAATCATTGGAGATGAATCTCAGATACGGTTGGAAGTTCACGATTCACTTCGTAGACCGATCCCAGGAGTTCATATCGCCATCCAAGATGAACCTACAAATGAAACACTCAACATTCCTGTACCTCCAGGCCATACAATCACCCAATTTCAGCATGTTTTCAGAGGCCCAACTGGCATCAGAGGTCTACTGACCAAAGTCTTAGGGAATCCCTACCTTACAAACACAACCCGATTGTTCTCAGTGACTGTTTGGCTCAAGCCGGTAATTTCGATTATTGAAACCAATATTCTCGGCTATGCTTCCCCTGCGCAAAGCTTCTCACTTCGTGTCCAACTCAACTCGAGTGAAACCGGTCTTCCTGATCGACTAATCGCGGTCCGGATAAACAATACTGTCCTACCATCTCAAGTCACTGATGCCTACGGACTTGCGAACATAACACTGCTCGCCCCTGAAACCCAAGGACGATATGTTATGCTTCTCAGGACAAATGGCAGTCTGCCTTCCTACGAGCTCTCATCATCTCTTGAATATGCACTCATTGTAAGCAGAGTAATGCCTGTGCAAGTTGACCTGACACACTACATCACCAGTCCAGAACTCAGAGAGATCCGGGTCTATCTCGTGATAAGATGCCTGAATGGCACATTATTGGAAGGACTGATACTGAACTACGAATGGTTAACCATCAGTGCAACCACAGTTTCCATGCAATCCGGTATAGTAGAACTCATTCTCCCTATGCCCTCAACTGCTGGTTTCCATAGATTATACCACTATACAGATGGCACACAGCATCTTCACCCATCTTCGGGACATGCCCTTATTGTGGTGTCTGAAGCAGATATTCAAACGGCACAAGGCATTGGAATAGCTGGTCTGGTACTAACTCTCTGTGTTTCACTCAGTCTTGTCGGCATCCCAACACTATATCGGAAACATCTGATTAGTTAGAAGAATGAATCTGGTGCTCCGGCCGGGATTTGAACCCGGGTCGGGGGATCGAGAGTCCCCCATGCTGGGCCGGACTACACACGGCTACATCACGATGAATTCCGCGACGTATCTACCGGAGCTAACGGGAACCAGTCCGGAGCGGGAGTGCTCCCTCAAGACCGCAAATAAGGCTTTCTCAAAGGAGGCTCCTCTCCAGCAGTAGACCAGTCATGATTGAATGATACTAGGGAAATAGACTTGTGAAACTACTCCAACTGTCCTCTAGTAGCTGCAGAAGACTTCCTATGATGTCTTGTGCCCAACCAGTAGCTTGAAGGATAACTGCGATGACTATTGATACAGTGACCACTGCAAGACCCAAGAGGAGACTCTCCTCCACCAAGGGCCCACCTGACTCATCTGCGATGAGTTCCCTTGCGTTCATTGACAGTTACTCCTGAACTGACATCCCCGAAACCGTATTTTAAGTGCCCCAAAAACCCCTACAACACGAACCTAAGCTCCCAGTGATTGCATTGGATGGTCTTTTCCCCATAGGTGGTCACTCAAAGAAGTACTCGAACCTGTAGATGATGAGCGCCTGTCATTCTTCAGATACGTCAGGATTGCCTCAAAAGCAGGAATATGACTCTCAAGTCCTAGTCTATTCGCATGAAACATGAACGCACCATCCTGCGCCCATCTGACAGATTCAGGAGCACGCCAATCGTATACCATATTGAGGCCGGAAAACGCAAGGAACCCGTCGACAATCTCCCTACGCACCTCGGCAATCTGATTCACTCGTCGATATGACTTCCCCGGTATCGGTCTCTCCATCGTGACAATCAAGTCTAACAGAGCCACATTTGTCTTCTCTATCCCGTGTCCTGAAGTCCATCGAGCCACGAGACTTGCTGCAGAATCACTATGACACGTCTGCATTACCCTAAGTCCAGCTGCAATAGCTTGGAAGAGTGCCTTACTGTGTTCAGCTGTCTGTATCTCACCGAGAACAAGATAGTCGGGAGACCGATGAAGACTCTTGACTATCTCTGAGGTCTTGTCAAACCTGCTGCTAATCTCATCGACAGGGTCGACCCGGATTCGAACTTGATGGTGATCTGCCAAGACTCTACTTTCAATTGCATCTTCAATGTATATTTTCCTCCACATTGATGGCGTACTCATATCCAGAGCGTTCAACAATGTGGTCTTTCCTGTGCCTGGGCCTCCCGTTATTGTTATGTTGAATCTGGACCCGACAGCCAATGTTAAAGCCGCAGCAGCCTTCAAGCTGAGGGTTCCATTTAGTACAAGATCCATAATCGAGAATGGAGATTCCTTAGCTCGTCGAATCTCTAGATGCATGCCGTCAGGACTTAGTGGCGGTATGCTAACAGCTAGGCGCAAGTCTATGTCATAGAGCCGAAGATTGGTCTTTAGTGAAGGATTTCTTCTGTCCAGATGTAAGTTGCTTTCAGCTCTAACCAAAGTGGTTAGACGTGCGACGTCGTCCTGGTCTAGGACAAGATCAGACGAACATCTTCCGAAATGTCGATGGTCAAAATAGACTGGAGCTCCAGGTCGATCCACGTAGATCTCCTCCACCCCATCATCCAACAGGATTGGAAGAAACGGTCCTAACACCGATGTCCGACCAGCTACAGTATGAGCAATTCTCTCTCGTGTAGTTTTGCTTATTTCTGGTAGTGTCTGTACGATTCTAGTCGAAACCCATTCAGACACGTACTGAAGTCTGTCTGACAGGTCCATTCTGGAGCTCGGCATGTCCTCTGTGAACTTCTGTAGATCGTCACTCAGCTTGTCTAACAGTCCATATTCAAGGGAGCTTCTCACCAAGGGGTGAGTTCTATGGTGGATGTTACTTTCGCCAGTCCTTTCAAAGAAGAGAGACAGATATGGACCAATAATATAGACATCTAGGAGCCTCAGGTTCGAATCAAGCAGCTGAGCATAGCCATCAATGAAGACTGTTTCCCACTCGCCTCCTTTCCATGGTGGACTGATTGGAACCCGTTTCTCAAGACCCCCCACATGAACCAAGTTTTTCTCTGGCTCTACTATCACGGCTTTGGATGAATCGTCATTCGTGAAAGAAGCAAGCCTTGAGCAGGTGGACAAGGAGGAGTCCAAACACTTGCTACACCTTTCTTCCGGACATCTGAGAACGACCACATCACATCTCGACATTCTCTCTCATCTCAGACAAATGACGCGGGACGAATCGGCCAAGAACCGTGTCTATGCATGCTCGGTGAGCACTACAATCTCCTTCTTCATCATCCCGAAGTGATCTCGGATACTGTACTCTGCTACTCTAGTCGCGTTGGACGTAAGCTTCTGAGTGAGCACAGAACGTCTT
>JAEORS010000012.1:0-22313 GCA_016840795.1 Candidatus Thorarchaeota archaeon
TGGGCAAGCTCTGCCGCACCTGGAGAGGGATCGACTGCCATTGTTAGAACGACAAGATCGAAGTTCAAACGCAACAAGGCGCCCGAACCCTGGTCGAAGACTGTGAAACTGATTGTGCCGTCCTCCTCTTCGGTCATGTCCCCGGGAAAGCCGCGCACAAACCGCACTCCACTCTCTCTCACTCGTCCGTAGAACTGCTCGTACTCTTTGCCTCCTGCCCGCAGTTCATGATAGATTATCCATTGCTCTACATCACCGAGCAGCCTAGTAGTCATTTCTGCGTGGCGAAGTGTATACATGCATCCGAAGTTGCAGCACCACGGTCGACACTTCTCGTCCCTTGAGCCTGCGCAGTTGATATATGCAATCCTTTTCGGAGGTTCCTCAAACTCGGGGGGCAGGAGAACCTTGCCCTCACTGGGCCCGACAAGGCTCAGAATCCTACCATACTGACCGGCAGTGATGACCCTATTGTATTTCCCACCACCGTATTCAGGCAGTTCTTCTATGCCAACCTCTTCGAATCCCGTTGCAGCGACCACTGCACCGACCGTGAGCTCAGTTTCCTCAGCCTCTACTTCATATGAGATAGCATCACGGGGACATTTCTCAGCACATATGCTGCAACCATCTGTCCAGTGTAGACAGGATTCCTTGTCAAGGAAGTAGACTCCAGGGACTGCCTGTGGGAATGGTTTGTAGACTGCCTTCCTCTCACCCAGTCCCAGATTCCATTCGTCGTATCCCGTGGCTGGGCAGTTACGCTCGCAAGCTCCACAGTTTATACAGGTTTCTGGATCCACGTATCTGGGCTTCTTCAGGACACGCACCTTGAAGTTGCCATAATCACGTTCAACGTGGAGAACCTCTGAGTAGGACAGCAGTTCTATGTTCTTGTGACGCTCGACCGCCGAGAGTTTGGGAGATAGGATACACATGGAGCAGTCGAGAGTTGGAAATGTCTTCTCAAGCCTAGCCATGTAACCCCCTATTGACGTATACCTCTCTACTAGATACACCTTGATGTCTTTGTCTGCAAGGTCGAGCGCGCACTGAATGCCTGCGATTCCGGCCCCTATGACCATCGCGCTCTTCTCGACAGGATACTCCTCATATCCTATGTCCTCAAGAGTCTTGGCACGCTCAATCGCTGCGGCGACCAGATCATATGCAACCTTGTATGCCTCCTCAGGCTTGTCATCATGTACCCATGTATCGTGCTCTCTAAGATTTGCCTGGGCAAGTCTGAATGCGTTCACGCCGTTCTCTTCAAGAATCTCTCTGAAGAGCTGCTCATGCAGTTTGGGAGTGCATGCCCCAATCACAACACCCGTCAGTTCATGGTCCCGAATTGCCTTGGCAATGGTGTCCTGTCCATCCTTTGAACATGTAAACATGTTAGTGGTGGAATGCACAACTCCGGGGTAATCCTTGAACTCACGCGCAAGCTTTCTAACGTCTATGACTCCGCCGATGTTTGTCCCACAGCTGCATATGAAGACGCCAATTCTCTGTTCTTGCTTCTTGCTCTTCTTCTTGGCCATCTACTCTTCCACCTCCAGTTTCCCTCTGAGAGGGCTCGGCCCCAGTTCTTCTATTCGATGTACGAACTCCGTCACTATCTCTGAAAACTTGATCCCCATCGCAGCAGATGCAAAATCGATGTGAAGTCTGCCCCCAAGACCTATACCCTCGAAGACCTGCTTCCAGAAATGCACAAAGTCATACTGCATGAAATTGCCCGCTAGCTCATCGTCGCCTCCGTAGTGGCACTCGCTAAGCAGACAACCTGTCACAAGCACGCCATCTGCGCCGTTCTGCATCGCAGTCATGATATGGAATGGCTCAACGGCACCGCTACACGGTACACGGATGGTCCGGATGTTCGCAGGATAATGGAGATGCATCAGACCAGCAAGGTCGGCCGCAGCGTGTGAACACTCCCAACAGACGAAGCAGATTATGAACGGCTCCCAGTCAGAGACTTCGGCCGCAGGCGGCGGAACCACTTCACCGATGATAGCTGGCAGATTGTACTGCTTCTCAAGTGTAAGGCAGTCTTCAGGGCAGATCTCAACACACTTGTTGCAAGCAATGCATTTGTCCTGCATCCAGCTAATCGATCCGTAGCCAGAGAGACCCGTTGGTACTGAGATTGCCTGCACATCGCCATTCTGTTGTAGATGCTGAAGGAGAGAAACGAGAGCCGCCCTATTCTTGGATCTGTAGCCATCTTCTGGGATGGTGGCAACCAGGAATTCAGGAAGGCTCAATGTCAACTCGATGTCGAGTGCATCGACCTCGCAGACATCCATACACTTCTTGCATGCACTACAGGTCTGTGGCTTGTAGACAATTGTCCCGAAGCCTTCGACCTTGTCAGGAACTTCGATTATCTCAGTGGGAGTCTGGACTGCAATCTCACGCAGCTTGTGAATGAAATCTTCTCGTTTAGTCATGACTGCCCACCTCCTGTTGCATCTTATTTGGAAGTGCTGCAATCATGTACGTGGCCCGTACGCGTTCCGGATCCTGCCCTATCTCCCGTAACATTTCCCTAGTGAAGCTCACTACGAGCTCTGACAAATGGTCGCCGGTCCGGTGATGACAGCCAGCTGGTGGGCAGTGTGCCAGAATGACTTGCTCTGCTCCAACGACCAGCCCCTTAAGGATCTCAATCGGTGACACCATTCCGGCGCAGGGAAACTGGATGACATATGATCCAGTTGGATACTCCTTCCCGGCAAAACCAGCTTGGTCAATTGAGGCATTGGCACACTCGCTACAGGCGAACACAAATGTGAAGGGCCTCTTGCCCTCGAGTCGCCTATGGGTTTCGGCAATCGTTTCAAACCTGGCGAACCAGCTCTCCTTGCTATGAGATTGGAACTCGATTGCTCTTGTCGGACATGCCGATACGCATATTCCGCAGAACTCGCAATGCGAAGGAATGTGCACTATGCGATCATCGATCAGTCGCAGGGCATCGTTCGGACATGTGTCCAAGCAGGCTTTGCATAAGTCACAGGTTTCCTCGTCGATGACAGGTATCCATCCAGACCGCTTCAGAGGTGAGCGAACAATCTTGAAAGCTTCGAGTGCGGCGTTCTGAGCAGATGACAGAGTATCAACAAGCCCCATTGGCATGTGCGCGTTCCCTGCGACAAATACCCCTCTTCTGGACGTCTGTACTGGCTTCATCTTGCTGTAGCGAATCTCGATGAAACCATTCTCATTCAAATTCAGGCCAAGTGACTTAGAGACCCCTTCGTTACTGCTGGATGGGCCTATCACTGGAAAGACTGCAATGGTGTCCACTGTCACCTCCCGGTCCAGAGATTCGAGAGAGTTCGCAATACGACAAGTCAATCCCAGATCCGTTTCCTTCACACGTTTGATGCTTCCTCGAATGAAGATCACACCAGAGTCGCGTGCAGCGCGGTAGAGGTTCTCATCTTCAGTTCTGATGTCTGTATGTGCGACGAACACAGTGTTCCCCCGTAGAGATAGTTCTCTAGCGCTTCTGAGAAGATGGGACCCCTCAACTGAGGCCAGAGGGCTTTCCGGATCAACAGCGACCAAGATGCTTCGACGCTTCTTTCCCTCCTTCCGAGGACTGTTGAGAAGGTCATGTAGAGACACGGTCCGCTCAGACTTACCGTGAAGAAACTTCTTGGCAATCTGTGGTAAGAAATGCTCTGCACCCGTGGCGACTATGATTGCACCACACTCTTGGGAAGTCGTGGTTCCATCTTGGTTGGCCCATGTGACCTCGTATGACCCCACCTGACCAGTCAGTTCACTGATTACACCCTGCATTCTCTGAACCTTTGAGAGACCCTTCTGAAGGGTCTTCAGCAGGTCATGCAGAGATTCCGAATCGGCAATGAATCGGTAATCTTTCAAGTACGAGTCCTCTCGCATACCGAGAGGCTCTAAGAGAGTTACCTTGATTCCCAATCTACTCAAGTCGAATGCCGCCTTCAGACCGGCTATGCCACCGCCAATGACCAGAATCTCATCCACCGTTGTTTCTGTGAACTTCGTTGTGGGCTCAAGGTAGTCCAATCTCACCGCGGCATCAGACAGGAGAACTATCGCTTTGTATGTGGCTGAATCCTTCTCCTTGGCATGGACCCATGCTATCTGCTCCCTTATTGGAACGAAGGAAACAAGTTCACTCTTGACATGGTGCCTCACAGGAATACCAAGAGTCTGGGAGCTGCAGGCACCTATCACAATAGAGTCTTCTCTAGATGCGCTCTGTCCAAGTGCTTCAAGCCCCTCCTTAAGACAAAGATCATGGACAATCTCGATACTGTCGAAGACTCCCTTCAACTCCTTCGTTATCCGTTTGAAGTCCAGCACTTGATCAATGGTCTTGTTGCAGGTGCAGAGGTACAGACGCTTCATTTGCCCACCCCCATCAGGTCTGTGTAGATCTCCAATGCGACAGAATTCGCCTCTGCAACGCTTGTAGGAATGTCAGTAGGACCGGTCGATGTGCCACAGGCATAGACCCCGGACTTCTTACTTCGACGATGGCAGAACCCATCTGCGTCGAGCAAATCGGTGAAGCTTCCGTCTTGTGAGGCAAGAGGGATCAGCGGAGATGCCAAAACAACGATGTCAGAACCCATCTCAAGTCGCTCCAGGGACTCTGTGTTCTCAACCACGGTGACTGGTCTACCATCTCGTACCACTACATGGTCCGGTTTACCTCTCACGAACTTCACGCCGGATTCCCTAGCGAGTTCAAGATAGTGACGGCTGTGAGATGGAACTCGTAAGTCCATGTAGCATAGACTAACGTCTATGCCCTGCTCTCTGAGCATTAGAGCGTGCTTCAGGCTGTAGGTACAGCAAACCTGCGAACAGTACTCGATGGCATTAAGATCCCTACTACCCGCACACAGAATCATTGTCACGGATTTCGCAGGCTGTCCAGATGCTGTGAGTGCCTTGCCGACAGTACTCCCAGTAGGGTCTAGAAGTCGTGCCAGCTCTCTTTGGGTAAGCACATCTTCACACTCGCCATAAGCATAGCCCGGTAGAATGTGTGGTAACCGTTCCTCAACGCCAGTTGCCAATACTATCGCGTCAGCCCTTATGGTTCGGGTCTTCGCTCGCTGGTCAAGATTGATAGCTCCGACTCCGCACACTTCGACGCACTTGCCGCACCTTGTGCATGAGTCCATGTCAATCAGAGGCGCAAGTGGGACTCCCTGAGGAATAGGCCTATAGATGGCCTTTCTAGTGCCCCTACCAAGATTGAACTCATCTTCAACCTCTACTTCACAGGCGTGAATGCATTCTAGACAGACCACACATCTGTCCAGCAGAATGTAACGTGGTGATGTCTTAACAGATACTGAGAAACCGTTTCCCTCACGCTTGATTGACTTGACTTGTGTCTGTGTATGAAGGTTGAGCTTCTTCTGACTGCCTAGAAGACTTCGATATTGACACCTTCGATGATGACCGCTGAACAGCTCCTCACACGCATCGAGGCATAAGGCACAGTCGTCAGTCGGGAAGACCTTGCCTAAATGAGCTGACAGACCGCCCACTGTAGACTCCCTATCAACTAGATGGACCACGAACCCTAAATCGGCGAGCTGCTGAGAAACCTGAATGCCCGCTACTCCTGCACCGACCACGACCACAGTCTTTGCCATTACTTGCCGACCCCCATCTTCTCAAGGATTGGTTGAATCTTAACTCGATGATATCTTCTCGAGTTGCTAGTAACGAGATCTGTCATTCCCATGGCGAGTGCCAGCATCTCTCCGAGATACAGGACAGGGATGCTGAACTCTGGGTCAAAATAGTCAACTGCCTTCTTCTGTTGCATCTCCATCTGAGTATAGCAAGTGGGGCAGATCATGACAATCGCATCGGCTCCAGCTGCTCTGATCTTGCGGAGCTTCTCGGCGGTCAGTCTGAAGGACTTGGATTCATCTGAGGGGCCTATTGGTGCACCACAGCATGCCATCTTGTCCTCATATTCAATAGCGTTAGCGCCAACAGCTTCAACCAAATCTTCCATCCATCGTGGATTCTCTGCATCATCCATGTGTGTTGCCTCTAATGGCCTCACAAGATGACAGCCGTAGTGAGCGGCAATCGAGATTCCCTTGAGAGGCCGAACAACTCGCTTCTTGATTCTCTCAAGCCCAATGTCTTCATGCAGGACGTGCAGGATGTTCTTCACCGCTACCTTGCCGGTAGCCTTCATTCCAATCTTTTTCAGTCTCGTGTTGACTCTCTCACGAACGTCATCATCCGACTGAAGCATGTGACCTGCAATGGCAAGTGTATGAAAACATCCGCTGCAGAGGGCCAGAGTGTCCAGTCCCGTAGACTCACTCACAGCAACGTTTCTGGCCCCAATAGTCAGCCATGCTTCAAAGTCGACTCCAGTGAAAGTGGTTGGCTCAGGACAGCAGGTGTGGCTTTCGTCTACTATCATGGCAACATCTAGCCGTTCTAGGACCTTCCGAATGGTAAGTTCAAAGTGTGGTAGTCTGAAAGGAATCATACACCCAGGGAAGTAGGTGTACTTCTGTGCCTTACTTATCCTCGCCACCTCCATATTTGGACTCTGTTGATTCGAGTTTCTTTGCGAGCTTCAAGTCCGCAAGTACCTTGACGAGTTGCTCTACCGGAGGATTGCCAAGACTTGGCAATTCCATCTTCTCACGGGTCTTAATCATGGGATCGCTGACTTGGATTGTACGACCTTGGTGGAGAATGGACTTGGCACGATCGAGTGCCGTCTGTGGTGTGTTTCCGGATGCTAGCCCCCGGACCTTCGCCAGAATCAGAATCTGTGGTATCTTAACGTGTTCAGGACATCGTACCTCACACTGCTCGCACGTCAAGCAGGTCCAGATAAGCTGCTCTTCGGCCAATGATTCGTCAGCCAGGATTATCTTCTCAAGGAAGAGGCGTGGGTTGAAAGACGAATCAATCTCGGCCACAGGGCAGGCACTCGTACAACGTCCACATTGGTAGCACCGTAGCAGTGTCTGTCCCTCAGGCTGCTGCAGAATCCACTTCCGAAACTCGAGGTCTGATGAGATACCGCCAATTGCCATTATGCTGCAACTCCACATTCGGCTGGTCTGGTCGAGAACAAAGTCACTGAAAAGGACTGCGGGACTCCAGTGAATCATGATTCGGTTATGTTGCAGGACTGCATGTCTGTACAGACTCGATTCGTCAGTCGTTATCTCGACATGAATCGCACATGGGCAAACTTGGACAAGTTGAACCAATCACACAGATTCATCAAGGTGCGAGTCTTCCACTTCCATGTCTGCTCACGTTGCGTTCTCGCGAAATGAGGAAACCACTCAATCACTTCGATTTTGTCAGACCACTTGGACAACTGCCTCACAGGGTCTCCGAGGTCAAAGTGCTGTTTCAAACCCGTTATACCGTACTTCTTGAATCGCCTATTCACGAACACATTACCAAGTCTTGAGCCAGCGTCGAACATCAGCTCAGCACCAGTGAATCTTTCTGCCATGGAGTTGCATAGCGAGATTAGTGCGGCTTCGCTGAAATAGGGGAACAGACCAGCTGCAATGAAGAAAGCACCTCTTGTGGGTGTGAAATCAATATCGTCGAACCAGCTCAATTCGAACACTGACTTTGGAATACATTTACTCCTCGTGGTTTCGGGGATGAGGCCCAGTCGGTAGTCAATAGCGTCTGGAAGGTCGAGATTAAACCAAAGCAGTCTGCCATTGTCAACGCGTGTGAACGCCGTGTCCAAGCCACATCCCAGGTTGACCACAGAGGCTTCCGGGTTCCCTATGAGATAGTTCCTGACAGATTCATCGATTACTCTAGCTCGAACAAGGAAGAACAGCCCCAAGAACTGATCAACAAGCTGTTCCATGGCCGCAAACTTGGCTTCTGCTTCTGGATGTTTCTTCGCTACCTTGGCAAAGATGTGCGAAGCCTCTTGATCCTTCAGAATATGTGGGTATCTCTTGCTGAAGGTTGCCCGAGCCCATAGGGGCCCCACCATGGTTGACTGAATAGATGCAGTATCAACACCTTCCATGTCTTTCAGTTGTGTTTCCGTCCTCAAATATCCTGTACTTTGCGATGTATTGTGCATACAGCTTTGCTTATGAGAGTCAATGACGGAATCCTCTGGAACTGAGATTGTGCAATCTCACGGAAGTTTGACCGATGGTGACCAGAGTGATTCTTCTTGGAACTGGGAATCCAAATCCGGACCCACAGAGGATGGGACCATCAGTTGCCGTGGTTGTTGATGAATCAGTCTACTTGGTTGACTTTGGAGTCGGAATTGTGAGACGTGCTGTAGAGGCGAGTCTAGAGCCGGAACGATTGACTCGGGGGTTTCTGACACACCTACATTCAGATCACACTATCGGATATCCTGATTTGATTCTCACTCCCGCAGTGGTTGGTCGCAGGACTGCACTTGAGGTGTATGGACCTTCCGGCACTCAATCAATGACTGACCACATACTGGCCGCATATGAGGAAGATGTTCGGGAAAGAATCGATGGACTAGAACCAGCTACTCCTGAAAGCTACGTTGTAAATGTGCGCGAATTTACCGAAGAAACGCCTGGTGTTGTCTATCAGGACAGTCATGTTTCAGTAGAGGCGTTCCCTGTTGTGCACGGCTCTTGGTCAGCATATGGATTCAGGTTCCTCACACCAGACAAGACAATAGTTGTGTCTGGTGACACAGCTCCATCATCAACGCTAGTAGAGAAGAGCATGAGTTGTGACATTCTTGTACACGAGGTCTATTCTGCAATATCATTGGAAACACGACCACCCGAATGGAGGAAATATCACTCCTCAATGCATACTTCCTCATACGAACTGGCTGAGATAGCCTCGAAAGCAAATCCAAGCTTGCTTGTGCTCTATCATCAGCTAGCATGGAATCGTACAGATGACGAACTGGTGGCGGAGGTCAAAGAGAGATATGATGGAGAGGTTGTTTCCGGAATGGATCTGGATGTCTTCTAGAATCACTCCTCAAACCTGCGGTCTGCATGAAATGACTGAGTGGCGTCTGACAGAAATTCGGCCAGCCAGCCTGAGCTTGCCCCGGGTCGATTGTCGAACTCAGGAATGAGCGGCTTGATATCGACCAGAGGAGTGTCATTCAGCATATCGGCCCCCCTGAAGACAATCCGTTTCTCACCCACTTCCACCAATTCAACGATTGAGATTCCAATCGGATTCGGACGCGAAGGGACCCGAGTCGAGAATAGTCCGCGCTCCTTCCTGCCGAGGTAAGGCTTCACTCTGAGTCTTGGAGATGTTGCTCTGTGAAACCAGTAGAGAAGAATGACATGAGAGAAGGAATCTAGGGAGTCTAGTGCGACTGAATAGCTCTCTTCCAATTCGACTTCACCCATCACCACGGATTTGCTCGATTGTATTGGAACATTCTCACTGGACTCAAACGGCGTCTTGATGGTTCCAATTGGACGAATCTCAAATCTCAAAGTCTGCACCGGTCCTAGTGAGAACGCACCTGCTAATTAGAGCAACCATCTGCATTAGCAGTCCAGCTGTTGACCTACCATAGCCAATCCATAGGGAGATACACTACTTGGCTTGGATTGCATCACGTACCTTCCTCAAATCTTATGACTGCCTGAAATGGTGTGTATGAGGCCACAGCGATGATAATAAGTGAAGAGAAGTTCGAAAGAGTAAGGAGTCTACTTCGAGGAAAACGAGTACTAGTAGCGTTCAGCGGCGGAGTCGACAGTACAGTTCTTGCTCATCTGGCCCAAGGAAGCGCTACCGAAACAATCTTGTTAACAGTTGATAGTACTACATTTCCTAGGACAGAGCTGCAGGCCGCTATCGACCTAGCAGGTGAGATTGGAATTCGAATCAAGGTCATACAAGTAGACGAACTGTCAAGCAAAGAGTTTGTAAGCAATCCAGTTGACCGCTGTTATCATTGTAAGAAGGAGCACGCCTCTGCGTGGTTGGATATGGCCAAACAGCTTGGAATGGATGTTGTGGTAGAGGGAACTAACGCCAGTGACATGAGAGGTCATCGTCCAGGAACCCTGGCTCTCGAGGAGGTTGGAGTTCTATCTCCATTCCGTAAGTTTGGGATAACCAAGAGCGATATTCGAGGCTATGCCAAAGAGGCAGGTCTGTCAGTTGCAGACAGGCCATCTATGGCTTGCCTCGCAAGCAGATTCCCTTACGGCACTGAGATCACAGAAGATCGTGTCAGGAGAGTTGAAGAAGTGGAGCAAGGGGTGAAGGAGCTGTTCGACGTTAGCTGCGTTCGGGCACGGTTTCATGACAACATGGTTCGAATCGAGGTGGGACGTGAGGAGAGAGAAAAGCTGTTCGACTTAATGAGGCTTGACAGGCTTCACGAACTTGCGAAAAGTGCCGGGTTCAAATACGTTGCATTTGACGTTCTTGGATATCGCACCGGTGCAATGGATGAGGTCTTGGACCCATCAACAGATCAGGTAGAGTAGCAAGGGCACTCTTCATATCAAGAGTGTCTATTCCACATTTTTGGCGCATCTCCTAGCGATGAGACATGCCACAGCACCCGCGCCGAGACCGTTGCCTATGTTCATAACAGCAAGCCCCGGTGCGCAGGATTGGAGCATTGATGCAAGTGCAGTCTCACCCTTTCCACCATAGCCATACCCTGTTGGGACGGGAACACCAATCACTGGTATGTCAACCAACGATGCAATCACTGTGGGGAGCGCACCTTCCATCCCTGCAAACACCACCAAGGCGTCAGCACCCTCCTCAAGGATTGTCTTGACGGGCTCCACAAGCCTGTGTACACCAGCCACACCAACATCGTAGAAGGTCAGTGTTTCTACAGCCATCAACCGGGCAATTGCTTCGGCCTCACGAGCGTAGATAACATCAGATGTGCCTGCGGTCAGAATAGCAATCTTGCCATTCTTTGGGGGGTCTGACCATACTTCACTATGGGCAACGACGGTCAGATGGTCGTCTTCTCCAGATACATCAAAGGTTAGGTCCGGATGAGCGGCTTTGAGACCCCTTAGTTTTGAGTCACTGACCCTTGTTAGAAGAGCAACATCATTCTTCTCGACTAAGGCTTTGACGATACTGACAAGATGCTCCAAGGTCTTGCTCTCAGCGAATACAACTTCGGGGACCCCGCTTCGCTCTTGCCTGTTTACGTCAATCATACCGATTTCGCCAACCCTTGCAAGTGCTGCGGTATTGAGCTGTTCCTCTGCTTCTTCAATACTGATCTCTCCTGAGGCCAATGCCTTGAGGATGTTTCGTATACTCGTCATAGTTCGTCCTCCGGTCTGAAACCTCTAGTTGTCTTGTGCTTGTCCCAATGTCAGTCTCAGTAGATTGCCTTCAATCGTGCTCTTGAGTTTCACCATAGGTATCTGTGCCGCATCACCATTCGATTCCTCTGCCAGGCAGTGCAGGGGTTCGTACTCTAGATTAGCTGTCAAGATTGAACCATATGCACACCCAACCACCTTGAGTCCTACCCTTCTACTAGGCACAATTCCAAGCGCAGATGGGGCCATCTCCACCTGCTCAACTACGTATGTCGAATGATGATTTGAAATTTCGTATCAATGAGAATCATAGCATTTCCCCTACCGTTCCCTTTATAATGAATCTGGATTCATTATTTGGTGCGTTTGTTAGTTCTCCAACAGTCAATGAGCAAGTAACCATAGATGGGTGTTATGTATGACCAAGACAGCTACTGACACAAAGGACATGGTACCGCCCGAAGTCAGAGAGAACATGAGAGATGTGAAACATAAGATTGTGGTGCTCTCTGGGAAAGGAGGTGTTGGGAAGACCACTGTGGCCACCAACTTGGCGATGTCCTTCGCCAAACAAGGACTGAAGTCTGGAATCCTCGACGTTGACATCTATGGCCCGAATGTGCCGAAGTTGCTGGGTCTTGAGGGTCTTCATCCACAGGTAGAGAATGAAAGAATCCGACCTATAAGAGGACCACTTAATCTTAAGGTAATGAGCATGGGATTCCTTCTTCGACAGGCAGATGATGCGGTTGCTTGGAGAGGACCACTAGTTGGGAAGGCTATTCGTCAGTTCCTAAGTGATGTGATGTGGGGAGAGCTAGATATTCTGGTCGTGGACCTGCCTCCCGGCACGGGAGATGAGATACTGAGCATTCTGCAGTCAATCCCACAGATAGATGGAGTGATCATAGTGTCAACTCCTCAGGAAGTTGCTGTGCTTGATGCGCGTCGGGCGATTCGACTCGTGGGAATAATGGGAATACCTGTCTTGGGCATCGTGGAGAACATGAGTGAGTTTGTCTGTCCAAAATGCGGTGAAGCATACAGACTGTTCGGAGAAGGAGTGACTCAGAAGGCTGCTAAGGACTTCGCAGTGAATCATCTAGGGTCATTGCCACTGGATCCTAGAATCATCAGCCTGTCTGACAAAGGGATGCCATTCGTGGTGGAAGATCCAGACTCCGAAGCCGCGAAAGCTTTCGGTTCGGTAGTTAAGCAAGTCAGCAAGGCAATTGGCCTTTAATAATCTAATGAAAAGTCGAGCTCTCGAGAAGCTCCTCAGAGATCTCTGGATTCCTAGTCTGTTCAGAGAGCTCGTTGATTAAGCTCTATGATATCATGGTCGTGAAGAACATTATCAGGATTCGCAGGAGCGTTGTTGATATAGCAATCACCAACAACATCCAGATTCAGCCCCAATCGGCGTAACATCTCTTCGAAATGCTCTCCTTCAACATACTCGCATAGCATTATTGCACTGGCATTAGGATTGCATTGCTCAACTATCTTCTTGAGACCGCCGTAGAGAAAGACTTCGATCATACGATTGACTCGCCAGTCATGGCAAATAATCTATCTGCAAATCATGGATGATGGGCGCTTGGTGGTGCATTTCATCTATGATCGATCACTTCCTGTTCACGGCGGCTATCTTGAGAAGATGCCAACCCAAATGGAAAAGAATAGATTCTTGATGAGAAGCGATAGTACATCGTCTTCTACAGGTGATTGTTCTTGCAGGCCCTGGACCCAGTCTTCAGCATTGGTCTCCTAGCCTTGGGCCTTTTCATGTTGAGCCAAGGTTCCGAGTATTTCGTTGAGGCGGCATCTAGACTTGCGAGAGCGGCCGGTGTTTCAGAGCTATTCATTGGCCTCACGCTTGTGGCCATTGGCACCTCCCTGCCCGAGATAGTTTCGAGTTCTTTAGCAATCGCTGCGGGAAGTTCATACTTGGCTCTTGGGAACATTCTTGGGAGTTATGTCGCGAATCTGACGCTCGTGGTGGGCCTCAGCGCAGTCTTCGCGCCACTAGCCTCAAACGCAGCTATTCTTGGTCGTGACACCAAGGTCATGATACTCACTCTCCTCTTTCTAGGATTCTCCATGTTTGACCCGGTCACACCAACACGAATTACAGCCTACGAGGGCATCATCCTGTTGCTGCTGTTTGTCACCTACGTGCTCTTCCTCTATGACAACCGAGACGAATGCGAAACGTGCTACCAATTCGAAGTGTTTGTGGACTACCTAATCAGATTGAGATTTCTTACGACCCTTCGCGGGCTTGCTCGCAAACCTCCTCCAAGAGAAGCATCCAAGACTGAGTCCACCAACCAGGAAGTGAATTATGGGTTGGCGCCAAAGGAGCAAGGTAGGCAATCCCTTCGAGAGGTTTTCATCGTCGTTCTTTCCTGTGTGGGTGTAATCGCAGGTGCGCAGTTGGTTATCCAAGGTGCGGTCAACCTCAGTTTCGTTTGGGGAATAAGTGAGGGTGTGATAGGACTCACAGTGGTTGCCGTAGGCACATCTTTGCCGGAAATCATGGTATCTGTGAATAGTGCAAGACGAGGATTTGGTAGACTTCTAATTGGGAACGTGATTGGAAGCAACATTGTCAACGTTACACTTGGCTTGGGTCTTGCAGTACTAGTTGTTCCCGCAGCAATGGATCTGTCCGCAGTGGCATTGCTAGTGGGGCTGTCGCTAATCATCTCAATCCTATTCTACTACATCATCAAGAGAGACTGGCGTGTAACAAGAAGAGAAGGGGTCCTACTTCTGTTCTGCTATGTGCTCTCACAGATAGCATTCGTAAGCATTCTGCAGCTTGGTCTTCTCTAGCTTGTTGGTTCGCTTTTCAACTCTGAGATCAAATCAACTATCTGGTCGGCATCCGGAACTGGACCATCCTCATCATGGATCCACTTGTATGCGACTCTCCCCTTTGTGTCTATTACAAACAGACCTGCACGAGTCACCATTGTCAATCCTGCAATTCGCTCTGTGAGCGTGCCATATGCATTTGATACTTGGCGGTCAAAGTCACTAAGCAGAATGTAGGGGATATTCTCTTCCTCAGCGAATGTGCAAAGGGCTTCCACGGGCTCAGTAGACACACCGACAATGGCGACTTCCACCATACTGAGTGATTCATGGAGAGCTTCGAAGACCTTGGAGAAGATACGCGAGAAGAAAGTGAACGTGTCGGTTAGGAAAAACAAGACAATGGGACTATCTGCCAGCGAAAGCAGTCGCACTATTTCCCCTTGAGTGGAAGGTAGCGCGAAGTCAGGTGCTGGATCTCCCACATCTGGAGGTTTGGAGTCGGACGAAGTCATGGTTCAGATGCCTAGTTGTATTCCAGAACCATATTTGTCTATCGAAGAATCCACAAAGGGGAGCCACGAAATGAATCGTACTCTGTGATATGGGACGAGGAGGCGACCAATTTCCTATGAGGCTTTGAATGAGTGAAACTGCACTTGACTACTGAGGAAGGCAACAAGTGGGTGTGCGTGCCTACGCAAAGGCCAAGTGGGCAGAAACCTCTTATCGTGGGACTTGCTCCCATTCGGGATATGTCTTCAAGTCTTTATCCAGGATGGCTAAGAGGCCTCGATGTGATTGTAGGCCTAGCAATGCTCGTTGTTAGCATGTGGATTGTCATTGATGTGAGCCTAGCAGAACGTACCATTGTCCTTGCCATCTCCATTGCCCTCCTGGTGGTTGGACTAGTCAGATTCGCAAAGAGCCTTCTCATGACTCGACTTGACACAAGAGCCAGAATCACAAAGGGCATTGTTGGCATACTCGTGATTCTCTTGTCAATGGCGGCAGTGTTGCTTCCTGACCTCACTGTGCTCTTCTTGGTGACCATGATGACATTCGCGATCATGCTCATGGGACTGTCCAGAATCATAGTTGGGTACGTCGAGTCCGAGCTTGCAAGATGGGCACGAGCACTCTACATTTCAGGAGGAGTCGTGATATTCAGCTTCGGCTTTCTTGCGGCACTCTTCCCGGGTGTGGGGTTCTATACACTTATTCTACTGCTCTCTGCGGCAATGATCACAGTGGGAATCATAAGGATCGTTAGCGGCGTCACAGGAGAGCTAAGATAACAGCTCGACAGACACATACGGTGAACAAGGTAATGGGGTTCTGGACATATGGGGAAGGATGAGAGCAGGAAATTGCCAATTAGGGACACTTATACTGTCAAGACCCTACTGGGCGATCTGAAAAGGATTAGACTAACTCCTGGTGCTCTCTACACAGTCGGTTCAGAAGTAGTCTATTTCGAATGGAAACAAGCTGCTGAAGATCTTGGCGAAGAGGACCAAGTTACCATGTATCTTTCAGAACTCTTGGAGTTCATGCAAAGTAGCTATGAGAAACGATTGGTTCACGGAGATATACATCGAAAGAGAGACACACCCGCCGCAACAATCAACAGCTTCCTCAAGGATACACCAGTAGAGTTCCAGTCATATGTTCTACAACGATCTGGTGAGTTCATCAGTGGCGTCCTCCGTGCCGCTCGTGCGCAGAGTGAAAGGGAGATTCAGCGGTACTCGAGGACAGAAACCGGCTTGAAAAGAGATCTGGAGAAAAGTCCCAAGGACCCCGAACTTTGGAACCAGCTGAGACTCGCATTGTGGATTCTCGAGAAATACGATGAGGCGAGTGAGGCCTTCAAGAAAGCCAAGAAGCTCGGATGGGACAAGAAGAGAACAAAGACAATAGGAACATGATGTCCGATCTTCGATGTCCGTATCGCCCTGCTGTTGATTTAGGGGTTCCTAGAGAATACTGATAAGTTGGTCTGGATTAACTAGAAAGCGAGCTTGCGCAATCAAGCGGCACCTGCAACTAGGAGGAGTTGAGATGGCTTCCAAGACACTGATTGAAATGCTGAACAAAGCAATATCACTTGAGCTTCAGGTGAGTATCCAGTATATGTGGCAGCATGTCAGAATCTACGGATTTGATCATCTGGCAATTGCGGAAGAGCTGAAGAGAATTGCCATTGAAGAGATGAAGCACGCGGAAAGTATCGCTGAAAGAGTAGACTATCTGGGTGGAGTACCCACCACTAAACCAGCCAAAATAACGGTGGGTGATACTCCTGAAGATATGATTACAAACGACATGCTAGCAGAAGAAGAAGGAATCGATTTCTACAAGACCATCATCGAACGAGCTATAGAAGAGAAGGACTATGTTACTCGGGAGCTGTTCGAGGATATACTCACCGATGAGGAGGATCACCATAACGTGTTCAGGACCCTGCTCGAGAAATGACGTGGTTCATGAGCAGATTCCACAAGCAGCTGTCAATGGCACAGGCAGAGAACCCAAGCACTGCAGGCCAGTCTTCTGCACCTTAGACAAGGAAGTCCCAGAAGAATCACATGAACCAAATGCGCCAAGAATCGCAACCCACTTCGGATGAGCGTCCACCATTTCCTTCATAAAGCGAGATATGCAGGGGAAGTTTCACATACATCGGAGACAAGGAACATCTTGATGCGAATGCGTGAAACTGAACTGACGGCCGAGGAAGTAGACAAGGCCCTCAGCAAGATGGTGAAGCAGGGTACGGCAGTTCAGGTAAGGACAACGCTTACAGAGAGCGTATTCCTCGTCGCATTTGCCATTCTCTTAGGCGCCTCTAATACGGTAATAGGCATCCTTGCAGCGATACCATCAATAACACAGTTCTTACAACTACCTGCCGTTCTTCTTGTTGAGAAATACAAGAATCGGCGAAGGCTGAACTTCTTGACTCAGCTCGGCAACAGAATCGGAGTCTTGTTTATGGCCCTCATACCCTTCGTCTCAACTTCTGAAGTTGGCGTTCTACTCTTGTTGGGGGCAATAGCTATTCAGACCATCTTCACAGCTCTTGGTTCCCCAAGTTGGAACTCTTGGTTGAGGGACCTTGTACCACCTAACAAGCTTGGCGATTTCTTTGCAACAAGAATGGCAACAATGGGCGTTGTAGGAATTGTCGTATCTGTTCTTGGAGGTATCTTCATCGGTGAATGGGGACGAGTTGCTTCAGAGAACGTTCTCACAGGATATTCGATTCTCTTCTTCTTCGCATTCCTTGCAGGAATGATTGCGATTTACTATACCTTGACTACTCCGGAACCACCCATGCTTACAGTCCATGAGAAGATGACCTATTCAGAACTCATGGCCAAACCCTTTCAGAATGAAAACTTCAGGAATCTGATGTGGTTCTCTGCAATCTGGGGCTTCAGCACGGGACTAGCTGCTCCGTTCTTCACTGTCTACCTTCTAATCAGGCTGGGACTTCAGATTCCACTGGCAGCAGCTCTGGCAGCGTTAACTCAGCTTACAAGCGTAGTCTTCTTCAGATTCTGGGGAAGTCTCTCCGATCGCTTCAGCAACAAGTCCACTCTACAAGTTACAGTGCCTATCTTCATGCTTGGGACGCTTCTTTGGACGTTCTCATCAATAGCTGAGGATTACAATCTAATCATACCTCTATTGGTTCTAATTCATGTATTGACAGGATTCTCCGCTGCAGGGGTCAATCTTGGTACCAACAATATCGGATTGAAACTCTGTCCAAGGGGCCAGTCATCAGTCTATCTTGCGGCGAAGGGGGTTGTTGCTGCAATTACTGGCTCAATAGCACCAATCTTGGCGGGTAGTCTTGCGGACCTCTTTGACCTACATCAGCTATCGCTATCCATCACATGGGTTGGTCCACACGGTGTTATAGTGGTAGATGCATTTCGTCTGATGGGACTTGACTTTATTTTCATAGTTTCAATTCTGCTTGGACTGCTAGCGCTGCATAGACTTGCGTATGTCAAAGAAGAGGGCGAGGTGGATGAGAAGATAGTCATAGAGGCAATAGTGGCTGAAACAAGGAGGAATGTGAAGACCATCTCTACAGTTGATGGACTTCGTCATACTTTCGAAGCACCGGTTAAATTGACCCGAAAGGCTGTCAGAAAAATGAAGAAGACCAAGAGAGGAAGAACACCCTCTGACGGTTCTGGAACACCACCACAAGATGATGAGTTGGGTGAAACCAGAGAGATGTAGTGCGCGAAGGTAGACTCTGACAGATGACCTTGCACCATCTGAGTTTGCTTTGTTGAAGGACTTTTCATATAGTCTGGGCAGATTTCAGATGCAAGATAACCGGCCCTCATTTCGAAACGGAGTGGGCGTAGCGAAAGAATGTATTAGTTGCAGTATCGTGAATCCCACTTGGAAGTTGATTCGGTTCCTATACATTCATTCCCATGACAACTAGGCACAAGATAACCATTAGCAATATGGAGGATGACATGAGCAATACATACCAGTATAGCAATTGATCTCCAGTTTTCATTTCAATCGCATCTTTGCGTCACCGTGGAATCATATCCGAAGCAACAGTCGAGATAGAGCCATTCGAATCGGCTAGGCTTGATCTGAAACTCTATCGTCGTGTCAGAAGCTGGGATACGAACGTCCCTCGCTCCAGCGGTCATTCCATTCATTTGGCCCAAGGCTCGGTTTCCGTGCTGGAGATCTGATGCAATCATCACATGGGCTCGTCTTCCAATAGTAGAACTTGCTCAATATGTAGATACAATTGGCACAGAGTCTCTCTCCCATTCCTCTCCCCTCAAGTCAATCATGTTGCATATGTTCGTCACCAACTGTAGTCTGTACTGATTGTATCAGGGTATTCAATGGGCAAGATGGGCCATTCTGATGCCATGTTCTCAGTTCCGATTGGTTGCTTGGCTGGTGGTATCCAAGTGTGGGGGTACATCCAGATTTCAACAATGCTCTTCGCGAACCCTGCTGACTCTGGAACACGGCCACGCAGGGTATTCCTGTGCGTTGAGAGGTGGATTCTATAACTGGCTGTTGCACCATTCTTCAGTGTAACTCCACCCTTATAGCTCCCGGATTTGAGACCGTAGAACTCCTTAACATACTTGGGTACATAGAATATGTGGTAGTGACCCGCACCTTTTGTTAGTCTTGTCAGGAATCTCAAAGGCATTCTGAACTTCACCTCATTCTCAGCCATGAAATGGAATACGCTAAGAACCAATGTATACATACGTAAACAAAATGTATATAAATATGTCTATCATTGTAAGCGTAGAGCTATTTGCAGAAGAAGGATGTTGACTTCATGACTGATGATATGATGATACGAGTCCCTCGCGAACTCAAGAACCGCTTCGAGGATCTCGAGAGGAAAGAATCATGGAAAGGATTCGCGTCCTTTGTGAGAGAGGCAATACGTTTCCATCTGGATCGGCATGAGAGGGTCGAGAGAAACAACAGGAGTTAGTCTTCTTCCAAGGAGATTGCAAGAGAAGATTGGCCTGCAATGATCTGGTTCACTACTCACAGGTGATTCATTTGCTCCCTGTGCATATACATGCCGGCTTTTGTAGAACACATCAGGGGGCATCAGCTCTTCAAGCAGGCTTCATTCTGATTGTTTCAGTCCTTGGCGAGAATCACGTGTCGGGACTCGGATACTACAGATGTTAACGGGTGAATTGCGCCTTCATCAATTGAGTGCCAAACTGGATACCACTCATGCGGATTACTATGATTCAATGATTAGGAGTCATCTCATTCTCTCGACCATCAACTGGATGGGAGTCCTGACATCGGGGACGGTGTGTTCGTAGACTAATCTGCCCCTTGTTAAACAACATTCTCTGTAGAAAGGAAAGATGCTTTGGCCCTGGAGTCCAATCTACACCGGATACTTCGATTTTGTCACCTTGATGCGATTTCCAATAGTGAGTTGCCACCGCAGCCAATCGTTCAACGGAGAGGTAATGATGTAAACAAGTTTATAACCAAATGGTGACAAGATGTATACGAATGTATACCCACTGTATAATAAGGTGACCAATATGCTGAAGGACAATCTGCGCCAGGCTGGTCTGAATCAAGAGGTAAAGCACCATGAAAGATATGGAAGCATAAGTTGGGTCGAGATTGAATCCGATTGGGCGTATTGGATAGATCCGGAGTCATTCAGCCTCAAACGTGTGAAGAAACGTGCTCCCGTAGGTGCAATCATTATTGTGAAGACTAGGAAGAAACTTGATGATGAGAGAACGTATGTCGATTCCTCATTTGGTGTGGTTGCTGAAACAGGAATGGCAGAACTTACGAAGAGGGAAGCGAGCGAAGTTCTTGCCAAGCAAGTCTTTGAATACATGCGAGGGTCGAAACATTGGCCGCCTTTCATGTCACTTAAGAGAATTCAGCAGTCTGGAGATGTGGAGGTCAGATTTGAGCCCAATGAATACGACTCCTTCGTTCTCTTGATGACCCGCAAGATAGTTGGTGCTGATCCAATTGAATTCCTGAACAGACTCAAGAAGCATGAGGCGCCTCAGGATCCATCATGGAGAGTTGAAACTGCCAAATCGGGGAGATCTAGATGTCGCTGGTGTCGAGATTTCATACTGGAGGGCAGATTCCGCATTGGAGAGCCGTATTTCTATGAGGGGAGCCTTTCCTATAGATGGTATCATCCGAGATGTGCAACATCAAGGATGGATGTGAATGAGCTTGAGAATCTAGACGGATATAGCGAGCTCAGCCCGGATGAAAAACAACGTTTGAAGCGTCTATTCACACAGTAAGAACTTGGAGCGTGAGTGTCAATGAATGATGATGAGAAAAGGGATATTGTGGAGCACAGGGACCTTACTAACCTGTTTGGTATATCGGACTTGGAGAGAGCATTCAAGTCGATGATAAAGTATCCATGGGAGTGGGCGAGAAGATTCGAAGAAGGTTTTCGAACTCCACTCTCTGAAATCCATGTCGATGAAAAAACCGGCGACATGACAGTGACCCTAGAAATGCCGGGAGTCGACAAGAAGGATATTGAGATTACTCTCACCAAGTCAGTATTGACTATTGTAGCTGAAAGCGCGAACAGAAAGTACAAGAGAAGTTTCTCATTCTCAAGTGAGTTCGATCCCACTAGGACTAAGGCAAGTTTCAACAACGGAGTCTTGGAAATCACACTCAAGACCATCGAAAAGAAGGAGGAAAGAGGGTACCGGGTGGGGATCGACTAGCTACTCATCTTGACCTGGGCTCGGTTTCTTCTTGGGAGAGACCACGGCCCACTGTGGGAGGTCATGGAACGCTCGAGATGCTAGCCGCAGCCCCGAGTTCGATCAGGATTGGACTTCGGAGATGGAAACGAACAAGCTAGAAGGAGACTATCGGTTTGGGTCACAGAATAAGAGGTTGCGTAAAGCATGAAGGCTCTGGAAAAGGGGTCTCAGGCCTTCAAGTGAGAGCGTTTCCGGTTGGTTGGATTGACAGGGAAGACTGTCTGGGCAATGATACAACCGGCAGGAATGGTGAGTTCAGCATCATCTTGGACGACAATGCTCTCAGAAACCACCACCACATCGACTCAGAGATAGGACATGAGATTGCTATTAGAGTGACCAAACCCAGTGGGTGGCTTGTGAATGAAATCAGAAGATTCCTTGAAACAGGCCAAGATTGGGAGCTCGAGATATTCACCTCCCCAAGTGATCTGGGCGGTGAACATGTTATCTCAGGTACGGTATATGATGCTCGTTCTGGAAACCCGCTCTGCAATATGACAATCGAGGTATGGGATGAGGACTTTGTCATGGATGATTTCCTGGGCTCAGCCAAGACAGACAGGTCTGGTCATTACCGAGTCAGCTTTGTGAGGGATGAGTTTTGTGGGGTCCTCGACATCAACCCAGATGTGTATATCATAGTCAAGAATCAGAATGGTACGGTCCTGCACAGGTCTTCTACACGCAAGGAAACCGCTCGCATCACCATCATTGATGCGCAGGTAGGGGGAATCGAGCTGGCGGGGATGGTTTCAGATGGATTCTATCGGTGGAGGACCCTCTACAGTCAAGAAGGAACGCATGTTTCTGTACGCATACGATTGGT
>JAEORS010000113.1:0-6333 GCA_016840795.1 Candidatus Thorarchaeota archaeon
ACCACAAGCATCAGAATGGAGATGTTTGAGGACGACTTTCTACGAAAGTACAAGGCCCGGATTGTGATTGGAAAGGGCGGCATGGGCGAGAAGACCCTGGCGGCCCTGAAGGAGGTCGGGGCTGTCTACTGCAGCTTCACTGGCGGTTGCGGAGCCTTGGCCGCGAAGGGACTCAAAGAGGTCCGAAGCTACGAATGGCAAGACCTCGGAATGCCTGAGGCACTATGGGTCATTACGGCTGAGGAGTTTGGTCCACTGCTTGTCACAATGGACTCTCACGGCAACAGTCTTCACGCTGAGATGGACAGAAAGGTCGCATCACGCAAGGCCGACGTCTACGCTCACATCGGAATTGAGGAGTGAAGTTCTGACCACAACAGTAAGTCTTAAACGGTGCTCCAATGCCCGACCGGTCAGACTCAGAGAAATCTCTACATCGGAGGCCTGTATTTGAATCACAAGACGATAATGTGTGATGTTCTAGTAGTTGGCGCCGGCGGAGCGGGATGTCGTGCAGCGATCGAGGCATCGAAACATAATGCGGATGTAATCATGCTCAACAAGGAACTTCTCGGGAAGGCCCACACGGCGATGGCTGAGGGAGGTTACAACGTGTCACTAGGCAACGTTGACCCCGACGACAATCCTGAAACTCACTTCAAAGATACCATTGTCGGTGGTAACTACCTGAACAACCAGAAGCTGGCTGAGATATTGGTTCGCGATGCCTCAGAGAGAGTCTTTGACCTCGAGGAGTTCGGTGCAGTCTTTGATAGGACGCCTGAGGGGAAGATTGCCCAGAGGCCTTTCGGGAAACAGACTTGGAGGAGAACGGCCTACGCTTCTGACAGAACAGGCTCGGAAATCATGGTCACACTCGTAGAGGCCATAAGAAAGACCTCCGTCCGAGTCTTTGATGAGGTGTTCGCGACCAAGATACTCGTAGAGGACAACAGAGTAGCCGGCGTTACAGCCATTGACATGAAGTATGGTGACTATCTGGTCTTTCGTGCCAAGGCAGTAGTTATGGCTACTGGAGGTGCAGGCCGTATCTATCAGGTGACAAGCAATGCCCAGCTTGATGTGGGTGATGGGTATGGGATGGCTTACGCAGCAGGCTGTGAGCTCATAGATATGGAGATGATACAGTTCCATCCCACTGGAATGGTGAAACCAGAGTCCGCAAAGGGACGGCTTGTCACTGAGGCCGTACGGGGGGAGGGTGGCATTCTTCTCAACAACCAAGGTGAGCGTTTCATGAGAAGATATTATCCCGAAGTCATGGAGCTTGCGGGCCGTGACCAAGTGGCAAGATCAATCATGACGGAGGTGCGCGAAGGGCGCGGTTCACCAGATGGTGGAGTGTACTTGAGCATCTCACACCTTCCAAGATCCATCATTGAGTTCAGACTTGAGAGTATGATCGAGCAGTTTGAGGATGCTGGAGTCGACATACGTGATGAGCCCATGCAAGTGTCTCCGACCGCTCATCATTTCATGGGAGGTATCAGGATCAATACGGAGGCCGGCACAAACATCGAGGGTCTCTATGCTGCGGGTGAATGTACTGGTGGGGTCCATGGGGGGAACAGGCTGGGTGGCAATGCCCTGGCCGACACTCAAGTCTTTGGAGCACTGGCAGGCAAGAGTGCTGCAGAGTTTGCGAAGTCACACAGTCATATTGGCTTCGATAGGAACATCGTAACAAAGGAGTTCGAGCATCTTGAGTCTATGCTTGAGCGAAAAGAAGGTGTTTCTCCGGCAGACGCTCGGAGAGAGCTAACCAAACTGATGTGGGAGAACGTCCAAATCTTCAGGAAAGAGGAGCAGATTGAACATGCGGTCAAGGAGCTTCGCAGAATAGAGAAAGAGGTAGTTCCCAACATCAAGGTGGACGTACAGGTTAAGCGGTTCAATCCGGGATGGCATCAGGCCATCGAGTTCGAACATATGGTGACAACTGCCAGATTGGTTGCCGAAGCCGCTTTCATGAGGAAGGGTAGCAAAGGTGCTCATTACCGCGTGGATGCTGACCTCAATGATAAGGGCTATTACAATATCGTCGTTCGCAAGGACGAGAAAGGGGAGCTGGAGATGCGAAAGGAGGATCTGGTAGTCACCACAATCGTACCACGATAGAGGAGAAACAGAGCATGGCAACGATAAAGGCGAAAGTCTTCAGATATAACCCTGACCTTGATGACCAACCCTACTTCCAAGAGTTTGACGTCGAGTATGAGCCGGGTATGACAGTCCTGGACGCCCTTCTCTACATCCAAGACACCTATGATTCCAGTCTTGCTTTCCGTTGGGAGTGCCGTGGCGGTCAATGTGGTTCATGTGCAGTGCGTGTGAACACAATTGCCAGAATCGCTTGTAGGACCAAAGTCTCTCAAGAGGCGAACCTTGTCTTGGAGCCTCTGGAGAAGATGCCGATAATCAAGGACCTTGTCGTAGATATGGCCCAGACTGAACACAGGATCCGACGAATAAGACCATATGTCGCACGAGATAGAAAGCCTGAGGGCCCTGAGATTATCCACGCCGAGCAGATAGAGAAGCTTCGTGAGATACGAAAGTGCATTGAATGTGCGGCATGTCTCTCCAACTGTCCAATCGTTCACGAAACATGGGACTACCCAGGGCCCATGATCATTCGGCAGCTAGCTCGTCTTGAGCTCGATCCACGTGACGTAGAGGACCGCGTGGCAATGGCGATGGAAGAGTCAGTATACAGCTGTACCACATGCAAGATGTGCGAGGACATCTGTCCTAAGAAGATCAAGATACCCAGTCTCGCTGTAGAGCTGCTCCGGGCAAAGGCTGTTGAGGCCGGCTATCCACTAGTCGAGGGGCAGCAGATCTTCGTAGACTCTATGATGAAGACGGGACGGTCTGTCCCTGAGAAAGACGAACCACTGCTTCGGGAGATAGAGAGCGAGGAGTTCTTGGTCGACGACCCACAAGGACGGGTTGCCTTCTTCACAGGTTGTCTGATTGACTATCGGATGCAGAGCACCGGACGCGCTCTGATCGAGGTGCTGAACCGCAATAGTGTTGACGTCATTGTTCCAAAGGAGCAGTGGTGTTGTGCAAGTCCTGCATTCAGAACCGGCGACCTTCACACTGCTACAACGTGTGCCAATCGAGTCACCGAGATATTCGAGGAGGCCATGGTCAAATGGAATCTTGATACGGTGGTGGTCGCTTGCGCAGGGTGTGGTAAGACACTCAGGGAGGACCACAGACCTCTCATTGAAGAGGGTAGAGGCGAACCACCAAAGTTCAAGGTCTATGATTTGGCTGAGTACTTGCTTGACGTCATAGGAAAAGAGAACATGGTTCTTCCGAAGGGTGAGATAGACCTCAAGATAACCTATCACGAACCCTGCCACTTGGGCAGGGGCCAAGGTGTTGTTGAACAGCCCATTGAGCTTTTGAAGATGATTCCGGGGGTTGAATACATCGATGACCCCTACAAGAACCGGTGCTGTGGAGCTGGCGGCGGAGTCCGTGCCGGTCTACGTGAACTCTCCCAGAAGATTGCCCTTACCAAGAAAGAGTACATTGAGGCTACCGGAGCCGATATGGTGACTACTGAATGTCCTTTCTGCACGATTCAGATAAGGGACATTCTCAAGGGAACCGACCTTCAGACCCGCTATCTTCCTGATCTCCTTGCAGAGTCATACAGGAAGGGCGATACAAAGTAGTCTGTGAGATGAGTCCCTCCTCTCTCAGAATCCACACGTGTGACAGAAGGCAATCCAATTACGATACAATGAATGACTCTTGGCAGACAGTACAAGTCACTGTTTCTCCTCTTACTGCAATACGCGCCAACTCTGATCTACAGTAAGGACAAACGTTGACGGTCCTAGGTGGAGGGCCACTGCCTGTACCGAGAATGAAGTCTCCCGCATCATGGTCGATTCTGCCAGAGAGTTCACGACCATCGAGAAGATCGGTCAATATACGTGCCACATTCATCGCGTTGACACCGGAATCTTGGGCGATTTGCTCAATCGCGATTCGACGCCTTGCTTGGACTGCCCTTTTCACTGCTGTGACAGGGTCCGTCATCACAGTCTTGTCTGTGGGTGGGGGCTTGAGAGCCTCACGTGCCTCCGAAAGACCCTCCGGTACACCGCCAGCCTCACGTAGTTCAGACCTAAGCTCTGCTGCCTTCTGATTGTACTCATTCTCCGAAAGCAGGCCACGCATGTAATCTAGTTCGATATCTTTGATGGCCGCTTCAATCTTCTTGATATCTTCGGGGTCACCCATGAGCTGCAAATCTCCAGGGGTCTAGTATATCTCCTTTAGCAGCTCATCAATATAAGCCGAACTGAGGGAAATACCTATGACTCTAAAGACGTATTCCCTCTGGGAGTTCATCCAGCAGAAGCCCCTCAGACTCAGCGTTCCTGACAGCCTTGAGGGCCTTGCTTCCGCCTATGTTCTCCAAAGCCCCAGCAACAGTCTGCCTGACAAAGAGGGACTCATCATGCAGTGCTCCGATAAGTGGCTCAATCGCGGCCTTGTCTCGTCGTTCGCCCAGTTGGACCGCAGCGTAGATGCGGATCATATACCTTGAGTCTTTAAGACACTCAATCAAGTGTGATGTTGCCCTCGGGTCTTCTGTCTGGCCAAGGCGGTCAACAGCACCCATTGAGATCTGCTCATCCTCACTCTTTATCTCAAGTAGCAGCTCATCAATCATCTGTGTAATCTTTGCAGAAGACTGTTCGGTGCTTTTCTTCTTCGAAGTCTTTGTCTTCTTGGTTGGTGCCTTCTTCTTTGCTTCTGCCTTCTTGGCCTTGGTTGTAGGCTTCTTTGACTTAGTCGTCTTGACTGCCTTCTTTGCACTCTTCCCTGCCTTCGAGGTTTCCTTTTTCGCCTTACTTTTCTTAGTCTTCTTCGACTTGTCTGAGGTCTTGGACAACACGACATCTCTCCACGAATGGCGAAAACGGTTGGTCAGCAATCCAATCTGTACGTATTAATGGTTTTGACTCACCTTGCCACATCAAAAACACCTTAACTCACCATAGAGTAGACCGTATCGAGGAGTATACCGGTTTGCACGAATTCTCTGCAGCATGTGCAATTGTGGACGCAGCCCTGCAAGCTGCCGAGAGCTACAACATCAAGAGAATAACCGCTGTCAATGTTGAGGTGGGTGAGTTTACGTTCCTAATTCCAGAGCAGTTGCAGTTCAATTTCGAGATTGCCAGCAAAGAAACGTTAGCTGAGGACGCCACACTGAACATCCGCCTGATGAGAGGACGAATCAAATGTGACGACTGCGGATATGAGGGGGAGGCCCAGGATGAAGAAGAATTACCGCCTGAAATCGCCGTGTTTGCAACCCTGAAGTGTCCTAGCTGTCAGAGTAGTGCAACAACAATAACTGGTGGCAAGGAATTCGTCATAAGCAATATTGAGGCTGAAACCAGCACCACAACATAGCTGACGATGCAAAGCACTAGACGAGTACCGCGTTGAGAATACCGTCTTGACCGGGCCGGCTTGTGACCTTAGCATTGCCTTTGGGAGTCTTGATAATCGTCCCGCGTGTGATGACCTTTCTGCGCTGGTAGTCCATGCTGGCAGGGTTTGTTTCAACATCCTGTATTTCAACACGGAATGTCTGGTTCTTCTTCGGGTCTGTAACATTGACCATTGTCACCCGAAGTGCAGGGGTCTTCATATTGCTGCCCTTGCTTACAATACTCTTCCTCTTTGTTTCACCCATGACGGTTTCTGTTGGAGTGCGCCCAAGCTCGTGTTTTCTCTTGCCTCGAAATCGCTTAAGACGAGCACCACTGTCCGTCCGGGTCGATCTTCTGTGCCAGACACCCATTTCTGACTACCTCTTAGTTGGGTCACAGACGCACTCTGCGGAGTGGTTTTAAATCTTGCTTACTGGCGAAGTTCCTGCGGCTGTTACGTCCCAACAGTCCTGTTCAAATACGACTGAGGACGCTAGCATCCTGACCGCGATTGGAGGTTGACATATGGCCAGAATCGAGAGCGCACACGGTGCTGGTGGAAAGGTAATGCACAGACTACTCGAGGAAACAGTCATCCCATCCTTCGGAAGGAGGAAGATGGGATCCATTGGCTTGGATGAGATGGATGATGGTGCAACATTTCACCACGAACAATGCAACCTAATTGTATGTACAGACGCCCATACCGTACACCCGCTCTTCTTCCCTGGGGGTAACATAGGAAGTCTGGCTGCATCAGGTACCGTGAATGATCTCACTGTCATGGGTGCACGGCCTGCTGCAATGACGAACACAGTCATCGTGGAGGAGGGCTTTG
>JAEORS010000114.1:0-6323 GCA_016840795.1 Candidatus Thorarchaeota archaeon
AACCAGCGGCACCGAGTCCCTGTGCACCATAGACCTTCTCTGAAATCTTATAGATGACTTGCTGGACTTCTTCAGTGCCAATCTTCATCTTCTCGTAGTCTTCCGCCTCAATTGCCTTTCGGAGCTCTTCGGATTTGGTTTCGAGCTCTTTCTTGAGGTCTTTTGGTACCTTGTCACCTAGGTCTTTGACAAGCTTCTCGCCCTGCCAAATCATCTGGTCAGCGATGTTCTTTGTTTCAACCTCTGCCTTACGTTTGGCATCCTCCTCTGCATACTGCTCAGCTTCCTTTACCATTCGCTCGATATCCGTGTCGGAGAGATTCGTACTTGCAGTGATTGTGATGCTTTGCTCATTTCCTGTGGCCAAATCCTTTGCTTTGACATTCACGATTCCGTTGGCGTCAATGTCAAATGATACTTCAATCTGTGGAACCCCTCTTGGTGCAGGCGGGATGCCCACGAGCTGAAATCTCCCCAATGTCATGTTGTCCTTTGACATGGGTCTCTCACCCTGTGTTACATGAATGTCAACAGCAGTCTGATTGTCTGCAGCCGTGGAGAATATCTTGCTCTTCCGTGTCGGTATCGTGGTGTTCCTTTCAATCAGTGGAGTTGCCACTCCTCCCAGTGTTTCAATACCCAAGGTCAGCGGTGTGACGTCAAGAAGAAGAATGTCGGTCTCTCCTGCTATCACTCCAGCCTGTGCCGCGGCACCCAGAGCAACGACTTCATCTGGATTGATGCTCTTATCACCTTCCTTTCCGAACATGGCTCTGACAGTTTCTTGAATCACTGGCATCCGAGTTGCGCCACCAACAAGCAAAATCTTGTCAATCTGCTCCGGCTCCATCTTCGCATCTGAGAGCGCCTGCCGAATTGGACCAAGAGTAGCTTGCACAAGGTCATCTGTCATTTTCTCGAATTGTGACCTAGTGATCTCCATATTGATATGCTTTGGTCCACTCTCATCTGCGGTGATATATGGTAAGTTAATCGTTGTCTGCTTCACGGTCGAAAGCTCTATCTTGGCCTGCTCTGCCGCATCCCGGATCCTCTGCATTGCAGAGAGGTCCTTGTCTATTTTCATGCCTGTTTCCTTGTTGAACTTCTCCACAACCCACTTGATGACCCTGTTGTCCCAATCATCCCCGCCAAGCTGCGTATTGCCACTGGTAGAGATCACCTTGTAGACGTCCTCACCTATATCGAGTATCGAAACGTCAAAGGTTCCTCCACCTAGGTCATAAACAAGAATCTTGAGTTCCTCTCCCTTGTCGAGATTGTAAGCAAGAGCAGAAGCTGTAGGTTCATTGACGATTCTTAGCACTTCTAGCCCAGCAATCTGACCTGCATCCCTTGTTGCTTGTCTCTGACTGTCGTTGAAGTAGGCCGGGACAGTAATCACCGCCTTCACCACATTCTCTCCTAGAAATGCGTCAGCGTCCTTCTTCAGTTTCGTGAGAATCATTGCCGAGATTTCTTGGGGAGTATATTCCTTGTCCCCAATCTTCACCTTGTAGTCTTGGCCCATCTTTCGCTTTATAGACCTAACAGTTCGTTCAGGCATAGATACTGCCTGCCGCTTGGCTAGCTCTCCCACCACAATCTCGCCTTTCGGTGTAATCCCAACAACAGAGGGGGTCAGTCTTCCGCCTTCTGCATTTGTGATAATAGTGGGCTTGCCGCCAACCATGTATGCGACTCCACTATTTGTAGTGCCCAAATCAATGCCAACAACTTTCGCCATCATTACTCACCTTTGTCTTCTTCTTCTAATTTATCCTCGGCCGTCTCTGGGATTTCATGTCTGTTCACGACCACTATCGCTGGTCGTAGGACCCTCTCATGAATCATGTAACCCTTCTGGTACTCTCCAACAATTACACCATCTGGCTTTTCTTGGTCATTGGCAGTACCTACAGCATGTTGGTAATATGGGTCGAATTCTTTTCCTAGCGATTCGATAGGACGAACTCCCTCCCTCTCCAACAGAGAGAACATCTGTCGACCGACCGCCTCGATACCTTCCCTCGCTGTCTTGAGGTCTTTCTTGAAGCCCTCCTCGAGAGCCCTTTCGATGTTGTCATAGACGTCGAGCATCTTTAGGATAACTCCTTCGCCCGCAATCTTGGTGACCTCGCTGTAACGACTCTGCGTCATCTTCTTGTAGTTGTCAAACTCGGCCTGAAGTCTCTTATACTTATCCTGAAGTTCATCTGCATAGAGCCTCGACTCTTCGAGCTCAGCCTTGAGTTCATCAAGGGGAGCCCTCTCGGATTCTCCATTTTCGGCTTCCAAATCCTCAACCAACGGCTCGTTTTCAGTTTCTTGATCATCATTATTCTTCTCAGTCATGGCTTGGTCGTTCCACCTGTCTATCCCTGAGACGCAAACACATTCAGAATCGGGAGAGCCCTAGGCAGCCACCCATCGCTCTCCCCAGCGGTCGGGGGCGACTCTTCAAAATCCAAAAAAAACTTTTCGACATGGCACGAGGAAAGCCTGCAAAGTCCTGTTACGTTTCCTCGACCGATGTGGGCTGGATAAACGGTACTGCCTTACCGAAAACAACATTTGCACATATACTCGGGAAGAACTATCATGGCAACACAAGAAGAGATCGAAAAGGCTAGGGAACTTGTGAAGAGCGCCAGCAGGGTCACGGCACTTACTGGAGCGGGCATAAGTGTTGACTCTGGGATTCCAGATTTCCGTTCTGAGGGAGGCCTATGGGAGAGGTACGATTCGCACGAGTATGCAACTTACGAGAGCTTTCTCAAAGATCCTAGCAAGTTCTGGACAATGGGGCAAGAGCTTGCTGAAGTCCTCCTCAAGGCGAAGCCAAACGAGGCACACCTTCAGCTGGCCGAACTCGAGAAGCAGGGTAGACTGCAGGCGGTCATCACTCAGAATATCGACAACTTGCACCAGGTGGCTGGGAACACTCGAGTTGTAGAACTCCACGGTAACTACCTGCGTGCCTACTGTATGAACTGTGGGACTGAATACATCGGAGAGGAGATACACAGACGCGTTGTTGCAGGCGAGATACCACCGAGGTGTGAAAAGTGCGAGGGTATTCTCAAATCCGAGGCCGTGCTTTTTGGTGAGCCCATGCCCCAGGGACCGATGGCTGAGGCCATACGGTTATGCAAAGAAACTGACTTGATGTTGGTAATTGGTACAAGCCTGACCATCTATCCGGCAGCCTTTCTTCCTCAGCTCGCCAAGAACTCCGGTGCCAAGGTAATATTGGTCAATCTTGAAGGAACTAACAGGACTGGAGTTGCCGATATTGTGTTGAAAGGGCGGGCCACAGAACTAGTCCCAAGAATAACACGATTCTAGATGGGTGGAAACCCGAGCCATGAGTAGACTCCGAGGCCCCCGGGGATAGCTATAGTTGCCATGAAGATTGTCAACATGCCGGGGTAGTGGAAACCACGATCCATCATCCAGAGTCCTAAGTACGAATAACCATACGAAACAACGCAGGCTGTGAATCCGAGTACTGCTGTCGAAGGAATTGGAAAGGCAATAGCCAAGAAACCACCAACAGTTGTCCATAGAAGTCCAATGTTGAGGACAACAAAGAACCCTCTCACTGCAAGATAGACAATGATGGACACGAGAAGGCCGATTTGAGAGAACGTCAGCCGGGCAGATAGGCTCATTGTGAGTCGAGCAGGGCACTCATCTGATGCTAATTAGGCTTTTCCAGTGAACATGAATGCCTTTATCAGGAGATGTCAGGCTGCAGGAACGCCTTGAAAGAAGAAATCGCCTGGTCGTTGGCTAGTCTGGGCCAGCTGTCTATACTTCTCGAAGTGAGTTCTCCGAAACCGGGAAATGTCAGCCGTCTCCGTCGTTTCTCGGATACAGGCTATAGACATTTCTTGGCAAGCGCTTCCCTTGTGGGGAGAGGGCTGTACATGGCGGCCCAGACAGGCCTGAAGCTAGCTGAGGGGGATATAAAGCCCAAAGAGGTACAACTGGGAAAGCTGATACTTGAGTGCTCTCGAGATGTCTTCTCTGGATTGAATCATAGAAATACGATCTTCGGGACACTCCTTCTCCATGTACCTCTTGCGGTAGCGGCTGGAGCAACAGTGTCAGGGTCTGGCTCTTTTACATCAAAGGCCATGATGAAGTGGCTGAAGACAATTCTGGACAGTTCCACGGTCGAGGACACAGTCAATTTGTACAAGGCGTTTCACATTGTTGGACCTGGCGGGGAACTGAACAAGGAAGACGCTACCTGGACGGACATTCATGACCGGTATGACATTGACAACCCCTTAGTCTACGACAACATCCGAGAGGACGCAACTACTCTCCAAGGCCTCTTTCGAAGGTCAGCTGAAGTTGATCCCATCTGCGAGGAATGGTCTCAATACTTCAATGGCATCATCAACGAAGTCCATCCATACTTGGCAAGGGTCGCGGAGAGCCTGGAAGACCTTGAAGAAGGGATAGTACGAACATTCATCTGGCAACTCTCTCGCAAGCCAGACGGTCTTATCGCCAAGAAGGCAGGACTTGAACGCGCTGAGGAGGTTCGGTCACTTGCTGCGAAAATCGTGCTTGAGGGCATGAACGGAAAAGCGACCGACGACCTTCTGGACCACCTTGACATGGTCCTCCGAGAAGAAGGGAATCTACTAAACCCAGGCACTACTGCTGACTTCGTTTCTGCCGCGATTTTTTGCAGACTGATTTCGATGCAGTATGACTAGGGGCCAAGGATTCCGCTGAACAGCACCGCGGCGATAATGAAGAGTAGGACGGCAGATGGTATCAGCATAGCCTTGGCCTCCAGCTGTTTCACAGCTCGCACTTCATTGCTTGGGCCAAGTTGATACGAAACAAGAAGAACGATTCCCAACAGCACCAAGACTATCGTAATACCTTCGTGAGCCATCTTTTGACCTCTCCCTTTGTCATCTAACCATCCCGTATTAATTTCAACCGGCCTGGCAAGAATGATTCCAGCCGACTAATGAGGCCCTAAGAGCATCAAGGAGATCTCTGAGTAAGCTGAAGAATGATTTTCTCGAACTTCCTGCGGAACTCCTCGGCTCTTTTCATGTCTGCTAGGTACAGGGGCTGGCGCATATCCTGTAGGTTGGGAACCTTCTTGCATAAATCGAGGCCAACTAGCTTCCGCAGAGCAAAAGATACTGTCCTAGGTGCCAGGTCGACTCTTACACTGATGTCCTTAGGTGTCATCGGACCTTCGAGTGTAAGGCGCTCTAAAATGATCAATGCACTCCTGGGCAGATCAACAGACATCTCTTATACCACATGTTTTGTCTTGGTGGCTTTGTGGGGATATCTTCTCTCCACCTAATATAAGAAGATGGTTTTCCGCATATGCTCCTCAAGCAGGAGTAGATACTCTAAATTGGGAAGATGAAATACGAGAAGTCGAGAAATCACATCATCGATGGTGAAACGCCAATCAACGGTTGAAGGAGCGAGAAGAATCAACACTGCCTGGTGAGGGCCTCAGTCGGTAGTAAGTGTCAATACTAAAGATCAAATTGAGTTCCCTGACCCTTTGCATGTTGCTGCGGTAATAGGGACATCGCATGTCACTAAGGTTTGGGACCTTCCGGCATAGATCCTCCTTCATAAGTTTTCGAAGTGCAAAACTCACTGTTCTGGGAGCTAAATCGACTGTGTCGCTGATGTCCTTGGGTGTCATCGGTCCGTCTACTGTCAGCCGAGCGAGCACTATCTTCGCGCTCTTAGGGAGTCGAATAGACATCTCACGTCATCCCCACGAGAATCATCAGAATAGACTCCTTAGACTAAATATAAGGAAATGGTTTCAAGCATGTGTCTTCGGGTGCACAAAGGAAAATGGTGGAAGATAGCATTCAAGTACGGCATTTTCATTCGTTTCGTTGCATCACCCATGTTCAGCGGAGAGACCTGGAATGCCCAAGAGAGTCTTTGTCACCAGGAGAATACCAGACGTTGGACTGAATGCCATCAAGGCTGAGTTTCGGACTATCATATGGGGGCATGAAACTCCTCCCTCGAAGTCTGACATCATTCAGAAGTCACAGGGCTGCAGTGGAATCGTGACGCTCTTGTCTGACCCCATTGACACCGTAGTAATTGAGTCTCTTCCAGAACTAGAGGCCATATCTCAGTATGCGGTGGGCTTCGACAACATCGACATCTCTGCTGCCACGCGCAGAGGGATAATCGTAACGAACACGCCAGGTGTTCTCACTGAAACGACCGCTGACCTCACGTGGGCACTAATCATGTCTGCGTGCAGGAGAATCGTAGAGGCTGATAGGTATGTTCGT
>JAEORS010000115.1:0-6320 GCA_016840795.1 Candidatus Thorarchaeota archaeon
GTTCTCGGCAAACACCACGTTACTAGCTTTACCTCCGGACCAGGTGGGTTGTTGATTGACCGTGCCAGCATCTCAGAAGCCTCGAAGAAGCTTGTAAAGGACTTCTCAATAAAGATTGCAAGTCCAAAGTCACGGGCTAGCACCCTCTCCGGGGGGAACCAGCAGAAGCTGATTGTTGCCAGGGAATTGTCACTCGACCCACACCTAGTTCTTGCGGCACAGCCAACCAGAGGTCTGGATGTGGGAGCAACCGAGTATATCCATAACGTCCTGATAAGGATGAGAGATGCCGGAGCAGCTTTGCTTCTAGTCACCGCGGACTTGGACGAGGTATGGTCCTTGGCCGATAGAATCGGGGTGATATTTGATGGCCGTATTGTAGCCGTCAAAACGCCTGACGAAACAAACATGAATGAACTTGGACTGCTAATGGCCGGACACGGAGCGGAAACGGTTGGTGAGGAGGCTTCGAATTGAGTAGCGAGAATGTTGAGGACGCTTCCTCGGACGAGGATGGACAGCAAGAGAAGGAAACAGGCACTTTCGAACGGCTTAGGGCTGTATTTGAAAGAGTCAGACGCAGGCTTCCAGACCGACAATACTGGAAGCCACTGTTTTGGTCTCTAGGCTCTATCATTCTGGCGCTTCTGGTTAGCGCACTAATGCTGACAATAATGGGGTATAATATCATCGCGGGGTTCGAACACCTCATTCGTGGAGCACTAGACCAACCCGACCGGATCATTCAGTATGCAACTCCCTTGGTCCTCACGGGTCTGTCTGTAGCGCTAGCCTTCAGATGCGGGCTCTTCAATATCGGGCCTGAGGGGCAGCTTCTAATCGGTTCGATGGCCGCGGCACTTCTTGGATACATGATCTCACTTCCGTTTCTGATTCATCCTCTCACGTGTCTGCTTGTTGCGGCACTAGTCGGAGGACTATGGGGATTCATTCCGGGATTGTTGAGGGCCTATCGTGGCGCACACGAGGTAGTTACCACGATGATGCTAAGCTACGTAGCGATTCTCTTCACTCAGTATCTGGCCTCTGGTCCATTCAAAGAGCAAGGTCCGTATCAGTGGATATCTCAGACCACCAGAATCCTTGACACTGCCGAATTGGGCAAGCTATTCGGCCCATACGCGCACTGGGGATTTGGAGTCGCGATCGTGTGCGTAGTTGGTGTTGATTTCCTGCTGAAAAGAACGGTTCTGGGATATGAAATGAAGGCAGTAGGACTGAACGAAGAAGCCGCCGAATATGCAGGCATCAATCCCAAGTGGAACATGGCTTTGGCACTAGGAATCAGTGGAGCCCTTGCAGGTATTGGTGGTGCAGGAGAAATCCTAGGAACCCATCGCAGATTCCTGGATGGTTGGTCGGGTGGACTTGGATGGGACGGAATAACGGTGGCAGTCCTTGGGAACAACAGCCCTTGGGGTGTGTTAGGCGCGGCAATATTCTTTGGTGCCCTCAGGGCAGGTGGAAACCGTATGCATCAAATCGCGCACGTTCCAATCGAGATTGTAGGCCTGATCCAAGGTCTTGTTGTCGTATTCGTGGCTGCACCACGAATCATTGATTGGATGGGTAGACAGAGTGTAGAATCCATAGGATGGATTAGGAAAGATACCAAGAAAGCAATCCCCGGGCTTGTTGTCTTGGGTTACAATCTTTTCGGCTTGTTCTTGGGTCTCGGCCTAGCGGCTTCTTTGATCCCAGTCAATCCGGTAAACGCCGCGTTCCCTGCACTAGTTGGCATATTCAGCGGTCAAGCAGCGTACAGGACACTCGCCAGACAGGAAACAAACATTGGTCTGTCATTAGTTCCGGCAACTGCATGGTTTGGTGCCGCTGCGCTGGATGCATGGTTCGGCGGATGGGTCTTCTTCAACACAGCCTTGATTATGGTCATTGTCGGTTCTATCACCGCTGTCATATACTGGATGATGCAAGCGCTCACTGAGCAACCACAAGGAGGTGCGGAATAGTGCAAGAAGCTGAACTTATCATTGCCCTAGCAGGGTGGCTTCTGAAAGCCACTTTCATGATGTCTACTCCATTGATTCTGGCGGCATTGGGAGGCATGTTCTCAGAGAGAACTGGGATTGTAAACATCGGATTAGAAGGAATGATGCTGATAGGCGCGTTCAGCGCAGTAGCTGCAACATACTTCACAAACAATCCTTGGTTGGGAGTTGTAGCTGGCGTCGTTTCTGGAGCCTTGTTGGCAGGTGCCCACGCAATTGTGTGCGTCAAGTACAAGGGAAACCAAATCGTCAGCGGTGCGGGTGTGATACTCTTTGCCGGAGGATTCACAACACTAATGCTCGAGGTCGTCTGGGGTGTCAAGGGAGTTTCTGACTCTGTCAGGAAGATTCCCAATGTAATCATTGAACCCATAAGGGAAATTCCAATACTTGGTGTGGCCTTCGGCTCTCTGTCGCCCTTGGTATACATCATGTTCATCCTCGTCATATTGAGTTGGTATGTACTATACAAGACACCATTTGGCCTCAGAGTTCAAGCATCCGGCGAGGATCCAGCGGCACTAGATGCTGCCGGAGTCAACGTTGAACGTATACGCGCCATTGGAGTACTTCTCAGCGGCGCTTTCTCAGGATTGGCAGGAGCCTACCTTTCAATTGCCTTTGCCTCTGAGTTCGGGAAACTGATGACGGTTGGAAGAGGATTCATTGCTCTTGCTGCGCTGATCTTTGGCAATTGGACACCTGTGGGTTGCTTCCTCGCTGGCACATTCTTTGGTTTCCTAGACGGTCTCCAGTTTGCAATCACGATTCAGCCCGAATTCGGTTTCTTGCTGGAGTACGTGAACTTCATCAAGATGCTTCCATACGTCTTGGTGATTGTGGCCCTTGCAGGAATAAGGAGATCCGTTCCTCCCAAGGCGATTGGTTCTCCGTATGAGAAAGAAGCACGTGCCTAGGATGTCAAGACTCCATCGAGTTCGTACGGTCACTTGACTTTCTGTTGCGGTTATGCTTGATGAGCAAGGCAAGTCCAGTTTTGACCCAACATTCAAAGGTGGCGATACCTCTTCCAAGGCCATGACAGTCAACTTCGAAGAGTCGGGCCGTGGGGAGCCAGGTCCTGTTCTGATGATCCACGGTGCAGGGGGGTCATCTGCATCTTGGTTCATGCAACTCAAAGCAATGTCCGACCAACTTCATGTTCTTGCTCTTGACCTCAACGGCCATGGGAAGACACCTGACCGTGCCGAGCCAGATGTGACTCGCTCGTATCTGGATGATATCCGTGAAGTCGTCAAACAACTCGACCGGCCTTTCTTGTGTGGACATTCCATGGGTGGTGCATTGATACAACTCTACGCGCTTGAGAATCCAGAGAGTATTGCCGGAATCATATTGGTTGGTACTGGAGCCCGCCTCAAAGTCAACCCAATGATATTCGACCTTCTGGATAACGACTTTGAGGGTTATGTCGAAGCGACAGGAGATTTCATGTTTCACGAGAAGACAGCTGATGAAGTCAAGGAGGCATCCATGGCAGAAATCAGGAAATGCCCTGCAGCCATCACAAAGAGAGACTTTGAAGTGTGCAATCAGTTTGACATCATGACGCAGGTGTCAGAAATCAGATTGCCAACTTTGGTGATTGTCGGTGAAGATGACGTCATGACCCCGGTGAAGTACTCCAAGTATCTTGCCGACATGATTCCGGACTCAAATATCAGTATCATCCCATTTGCAGGTCACGCTGTCATGCTTGAGCAGCCGAAAGAATTCAATAAGGCTGTCTTTGAATGGCTCAGAAGCTTAGACCAAGGCTAGAACCAGTTGGTTTCGCGTATTGCCTCAAGCCAGTTCGTCCTGTCGAAGTATACCTCATTGCAAGCTATCTTCCTGAACATCATCTCTACTATGTCCATCCCTTCCTCCACGATCATGGTCGAGCCCACAGGTATCTCGGCCCTCCATTTGAGGACGAACCCGTCCTTGGTAGGGAACACCTGGGTGGCTTCCCAATTCCATTCAGGATTCTTCTCCAGGAGTTTGACGAAGTAAGGGAGAATCTCTCTATGCCCTTTCAGACCATCAGGGTTTGCCGGGTCTCTATAGAATGCATCTTTTGCATAGAAATCGATTAGCTTGTTAGGCTCGTTACCTGTCCAAGCGGAGAGCCACTCCCCACAGAACTCGAAAGCATCTCGTTCGTTCATGGAGATAGACAGGTACATTGTTGTAGTTCACCCTTCCGGTCACCCCCGGGATAGCCGGCAGAAACTTATGCCCGATGTGTTGCAGGCTCTCTGGTTCCCAAGCCGACAGCTTGGAGGGATTGAGTAACATGACTGAAGGAATCGGGACTCTCGAAACACCTCAAGAGGTACCTACCGATCGCAGAGAGAGAATGGCTTGGTATCTATTCGACTTCGCCAACACATCATTCACTGTTCTGATGGTGACTGCACTGTTTCCCATCTTCTTTAGGAACTTGGTGACAGATGCATTTGCTGACGGCGGAGTGATGGGTACAGCTCTCTGGGGATATGCGGGTAGCATTACAATGCTAGTAATCGCAGTCACATCGCCCGTACTGGGAGCGATCGCTGACTATTCAGGCAACAAGAAGAAGTTCTTGACAGCCTATACTGCAATGTGCATCATCTTCAATGCACTGTTGTACTTCACAACTCGTGGGTCACCACCAGTATTCGGCCTCCCAATCTGGATGTGGGCATGGATCATCTTCATCCTTGCCAACATAGGATTCCAAGGGGCACTTCCATTCTACAATGCTTGGCTTCCAGAGATCAGTACAGAGGAAACCATCGGGAGAATAGGAGGAATCGGATTTGCAGCTGGCTATGTCGGAGCGATGCTTACGATTATCATCGCCCTTGCAAGTGTCTTGCTGCTTGGATCAGATTCCACCGTCCCGTTCCTGCTGGGGGCTTTGTTCTTCCTGGTCTTTGCGATTCCAAGCATTATGGGTTTGAAGGAGAGACCAGCAACCAAGCTCCCCGGTGAGGAAGGAATGAGTCTCGCCCGGATAGGCTTCTCGAGGATCTCTAGGACACTCAGAGAGATTCGGACTTATCAGGGAGTACCACTGTTTCTGGTCGCCTACTTCCTGTTTGCTGATGCAATCACGACTGTCATCTACTACGCTGCATTATTTGGTGAAACGGTGTATGGATTCGCAGTTACGGACGTCCTCATATTCTTCGCAGTCACGCAGTTAACAGCAATTCCCGGTGCATTCATCTTTGGCTACATTGCAGACAGAATCGGCACCAAGAAGACGCTCATCAGTACACTGTTCATCTGGATATTCGCTCTAATCCTTGCCTATGTGGGTACGGAACAGATTGTCTGGTGGATTGTGGGAATGATTGCAGGCGTCGGCATGGGTTCATCCCAGTCTACCGCTAGGAGCATGTACGGACAGTTCATTCCAGAAGAGAAGAAGTCTGAGATGTATGGGTTCTACGCCCTCACGGGCAAGTTCGCAGCGATACTTGGGCCCTTCGTATATGGAACTGTACAGCTATGGGCAGCTGGTGTTGGTTATGACCCAATCGGTGCAAACAAGCTAGCTCTGCTCAGTGTCTTGATCTTCTTCGTTATATCAGTGATCATCCTGTTCAAGGTGAGGCAGCCGGTTAAGGGCAAGACAAAGCTTCAGCTCGAGGACGACTTTGCACCTGGATATCAGTAGTTCATGGAGGGGGCTGTCCCCCTCCCATACATCTTTTCAGCAAGGGCCACCCATCAAGCAATAAGCATGATAGTAGGTGAGAAGATCATGGATTCAATCAAGAGACAGTACGCCAGTGCTTGGAATATGGTGCGCCAAGCCATTGACAATGTCCCAGATGAGGACTGGAGAGCAACATACGGTGAGTGGTGCTTTGCTATCACTGCGTATCATATCGTCGAAACCTTTGACTTCTACTCAAGGGGCAGCCCAAACGGGTTCAAATGGGGAGGACGCTTTGATGCTGCGAAGAGGGGAGGATATGAACCGAGGAATATGCCGAACAAGAATGAAGTGCGGGACTATCTAGGCGAGATGGAGAAACGTACTGCGAAGGTACTCACTGAACCTGAGATATCGCCGGAGAAGAAAGATGATTCCCCTTGGTTCAACTCGGTGCTTGAGAAGCTTCTCTATGCGCTTAGACATACGATGTTTCACGCTGGAGAGCTGGCTTTGGCCCTACGTGATAGAGAGCACAAGAAGTTGAAATGGACCTAGATATCCAACACTTGTGATTTCTTGCTTCTATCCGTCGAAGCATCCCTTCATGACCATAGTCAATATGGCTGTCCTCA
>JAEORS010000116.1:0-6305 GCA_016840795.1 Candidatus Thorarchaeota archaeon
ACGCTTCCTCTCGGCGAATGTAGCCAATCTGCAGAATACTCACATAAACCTTTGCGAAAAAGCTCAATAGAATCAGGAAAGACAGAAAATCTCCTTCTGAGGCCTCGAGAGAAACTCACATCCCTTCTTCGTGATGACAATGTCCTCCTCTAGACTGACCTGCCCATAGTCCTTTGTTCGAACATTGAGCTCTAGGGTGAAAGCATTCCCAACCTCCACGACTCCTTTGGGCGTGTCACCGTATCTGTCCCAAAGTGGACCTAGAATCGTGCCGCCGTCATGCGCTTGCCGGCCTATCTGGTGTCCCAGAGCATGCTGATACTCCTCATAGCCTTGCTCAATAACATGGTTACGGGCAATGGCATCAACCTCATGTCCCACACTTCCAGCCTTGATGTATTCGCTGGCGGCCTGAATTGCATCTCGCACGGTTTCGAAGGCATGTTGCACCTCGTCTGGGACTTCAGATGGCCTCCCAAAGAAGAACATCCTCTGTAGGTCGGAGCAGAAACCCTTGTACCTCACCCCGAAATCGAAGTGCAACAGGTGCCCAGTCTTCGTCTTGTTTGAAGTTGGGCCCGAATGTCCGAATTCCTTGTTTGGTCCAGCATCCACCGCGGGATTGTGATCATGAAACCAAGCACCCGTCACCTTGTGACGTGCCATTGCCTGATGAAAGATTGCTTGAATCTCGTTCTCGGTCATTCCTACCTTCAGAACGCCTGCAACTTCATCGAAGATCTGATCGGTTATCTCGACGGCCCTTCTGATTCTATCAATCTCACCAGGAGTCTTTCGTCCACGAAGCCGAGTGACGACGTCTTCGGCACTTACAAGACGATTCTCGTAGGGTGTATCTGTCAAGTACTCTTTCAGAAGCATGTACATGCCATATGTAAGACCGTCTGATGCGACGTCATTCTTGCTGTAGTTGATTGCAATCTGCCTTGGTTTGAAACGGTCGAGCTCACCCACAAGAAAATCCCTGATACTCTGTGTGTAAGGAGTGACACGACTGAAGAAACCCATACCTTCGATGGCGTCAGCATCAGCATTGCCAACAATAGCAGTCCTCTCTCCAGATTTCGAGAATATCAGTGCAGACTGCCAGACCAGATTCCCACCAAAGATTAGCTCCAGGGTAGGGTCAGCCATCTGAGAGGTCTCTCTGACCCAAACGAGCCATGCATCAACGTCAAGCTCCTTGAGAATCTCGCCGACTTGCTCTGCCTTCTCCCGCACTAGGTCAGAATCCATGAGTCTTACAGCCCCCTTGATTGGTAGCTCTATTCATTGGGACGTATTGCAGCCTTGATTGATTCCTGCTTCCCTTGAACCTCAAGCGCCCTCTGCGCATCATCAAGAGAGAACTTGTGTGTCACTAGGTCTTTGAAGGCGAATCGATCACAGTTGTCCGCTATGGTCCTCAGGGCCTGATATACATGAGTTGTTTCAGAGCCCCAGACTGTTCGGATGTCAAACTGTTTGCGGTTCATGTAGTGAGGGTTCACTTCGACTGTCCCACTGTCGGTGTATTGGCCACAGATTGTGTAGGTTCCTCCCTCTCTCACGAGTTCGATTCCCTCTGGTACTGCAAAGGCATTTCCTGTGGCCTCGTAGACGATGTCTGGCCCATGGCCCTCCGAGATATCGCGCAACAATCTATAGCGTTCTTCCAATGACGTTTCTCGGATATTCAGGGTGTGGGTGGCTCCCAGGTTCTTCGCCATCTTCAATCGATCAGGTGCCTGGTCAATCGCGGTTATTGTCCGCGCGCCGTTGATCTTCGCCAGAATAACAAGCATGAGCCCGACAGGTCCGGCTCCCTGAACTGCCACGTTTGAGCCCCACTTCAAAGGGCTTCGTGTCACTGCATGGACTGCAGTAGGGAGAGCACATCCTGCGAATATCGCGTCATCAAAGCTCACATGGTCAGGAATCTTCATGATCTGTGTTCGAGGCTTGAGATACATATACTCTGAATAGCCGCCGATCAGGAACGGCCACTTGGTAGAGTCAAGGGTTATACCATAGACAAATCGGTTCGGACACTTGGTTGGGGCCTTGGCGACCAAACAGTACCAGCATGAGTAACAGGTGTCTACAACGTCGTGAAAGGCGACGCGGTCGCCCTCTTGGACTTCGTTCCCGTCCAGGTCCTGAAGACCACCAGGTCCAACGCTCTCAATCGTTCCGACGACTTCGTGACCGAGAATCAGCGGATAAGGCACCCCAGCTAGTCTTCCGTGCCACAGATGAACATCGGTTCCACACACACCTGCGTTGGCGACCTCCATCAGGGCGGATCCGGCAACGAGTTCCGGTATCTCTACATCACTAATCTCCAGTGGCGCATTGGGCTCGGGCACAATTGCCGCACGACAGGTTCTCACCATAAAGACACGACCCTTATAGCTTGTATAGGTTGGATAGTGGTCTGCAAGACTGCCATTTAACACTGAGGCTTTGATGAACCAGGTCTGAGAACAGGGGCATTACGGACTATCTAGTGCTTTGGATGAACGGCCTCTGCTTCTTCTGTTGCATCTCCCACTTCTTACGCTCTGAACGCAGCTGGAAGAGATCAACGTCCTTGAAGACCAGACCCTCCTTCCCACTTGGTATGTTTCTCTCGGTTCTCTCCTTCTCGGGAGAATGAATGAATGAATCACCAAACTCTGCAACGTTGGCGAAGAAGCAATACGCATAGATCGACCTTCGGGCATCGAAATGAGCAGCCCTGAAGTCGGCTGTGACAGGAGTGAAGGCGGGGTTTAGAACAATGTCCACCGGTGGCTCAGAGTTCTTTAGTTCTACTCTAAGGTCCATGTCCAGGAAGTCGCGACATATCGTAATGGCAATCCTACCAAACTCTGTACTGGAGACAACAGTCTTCATTGGATAGACACCAGTTTCTATGCCCTCATCGATTCTCTTACCCTCGATGTGAATTGTTGCAGGGATGTGTTTCTCTTGCTCCCATAGAACACCCTCGGGCCCGAAGACTCTGGATACGTTCTTTTTCTTGTCATAGACGTGATAGGACCCTGGAACCACGTGCATTCCATATTTCTGCGCAAGACTAATGACTTCACTGAGCAGTCCGCTGTAGTTCAAATCGATTGCCAATTCAGGAAAGAGTAGGAGATGGACTCCTTCTGTATGAGCGGCCTCTATCATTTCCCGAGTCTTCTTGCGAACTCTTTCCACCTGATCTTCTCGGATTTTGAAGAGACCTTCTTTCTTCTCTTCATATAGCTCATTCAGTATGTCGCCACTCTGCGACAGTCCTATCTGCGCAATCCCTACTCTGAACGTGCTTCTCTCAGTCTTTCCAGAGTCGCTCAACAGATCGAGATGCACCAATCTGTACTTTCTTCTCGGCACCTCCGCACCTAGAGTCATACCATCCTGCTCTGCAAGTACTGTGACCGTCTTGCGAATCATTCTCTCAAGAAGAGCATCCATCTGCGTTAGATCAATCATCTCTTGCGCTGAAGGTTGCTGCTTCACAATGTTCTCCCATTTCTTCAGCTCGGATTGTAGCGAATCCCGTTCTGCGGCGACAGCTCGGGCAAGCTTCTCGAGACCTCTCTCTTCAGCAATGACGTGAGCCTGCGCCAATAGAATTCTCGCCTGGTCAATGTCTAGCTCTACCAGGGCGAGCTTCGACTGGAGTATGTAGGACTCAACCATTAGAGTCTGTGAAGACTGCTCCTTGGCGATGTCGAGAAGTCTCCGTGTAAGGTCTTTTGTCTTCACTAATACCTCTTCTTCTCCTGTCAGCTTCAGTTCCATCAATAGTAGGTCGCAGAGGTGAATCATGGCTGTTACAGTAAGTGAGTGGTCCGTGACTTCCTCAGAGACTACGCGTCCGAGGATCTCCTCAGCCTTAACACGCTCCCGAGATCGTTTGCTCTTCTTTAGAGAGAGAGCTCTGGCAACGCGATACCGCTGGTCGACCGTCCGATTGTCAACTCGATTGTTGATCTGCTCGAATCTTTCGAGATATTGGTCTGCAATAGGCTTGTCGTCAGAATCGAGAGCTACCAATACTATCTGGTACAGTACTATGGCGGCGTATGGGATATTCCCAGCCTCCTCATAGATCTCTAGGCTCCGCTGGTAATGCTCCATGGCCTGACCAAAGGAATTCTTCCTCCAATGCACATACCCGATGTTGACCAAGGACAGCGCAAGTTCCTGTTTGAGGCCCAGCTCCTCTCGGATGCCCAGACTTCGCCTGTGATACTCAAGTGCTTGGTCAAGATCTCCCTTCATCTGATATACGCTACCGATATTGTTGAGGGCCAGGGCAATCATGTAGCCTATGCCAAGCTCCTCGTACGTTTCGAGGCTGCGGCGGTAGTATTCCAGTGCCTTAGTCAGATTGCCAATCTTCTGTTCTATGCTGCCGACATTGAGAAGTGACATCGCGATGCCTTGCTTGTTGCCCAACTCCTCACGGATCTTCAGGCTTCGCTCATGGTACTCTAGTGCTCGTTCCATTTCCCCCTTGAGTACGTATATGTTGCCGAGGTTGTTGAACGAAGCTGCGATGTCCGGCTTGCTGCCAAGTTCCTCTCTTATCCTCAGACTTCTCTCATGGTAATCTGCTGCTATTTCGGGCTCACCTTTGGACTGATACACGAGAGCCAAGTTGTTAAGCGAGTCAGCGATACCTCGTCGGTGCCCCAGCTGTTCCCGAATCTCTAAACTACGCTGATGGCACTCATGGGATTTCTCCAGATTGCCCTTGTACCAATGAATGATTCCTGCTTGAAGCAGATACTCGCCTTCTCTTCTCCTCAATTCTACTTCATCAATCTCCTCCGATTCCTCTTTGACCTTGTCAAGCAGTTTCTGAAACTCGTCCAGCGTCACAAGCCCTTCGTCTATTCTTCCTGAGCGCCAATACGTTTCGACCTTGGCAGCCAGGTAGTCCACGACTCGTAGAGAGTTCTCCATTGTTTCGGATTCTCGGCCAGCTTCCCCAATCAGGGATAGTGCTGTTTCCAAGTCTCCAAGTCTGAGTCTCAGACGTGTTTCAAGAAGTAGGGAGGCAAGGAGGTCCTCCTTCGACAAGCCCTTTCTCGAAACCAGCTTCTTCAAGACTTCAAGCGCTTCTTCGTACTCCCCCTTGTCCAGCAATGATTCTGCACGTGACAGTTCTTTAGGTGGAGTACCAGTCAATGCATTCTACTTCCTGGGTCATTCCTGGTTTCGTATTGGCCATTGAAGGACGACTGTGACGGAGTCACGGTCCACCTAACCACATAGACGAATACGTTCTCCATCAACAAGCGTCCTGAGTCTAAAAGCATTTCCAGAAAGGTGGCTAACATCGATTGCTTAGAGTCCAGAGCGATGAAGTTATAAGGTCTTAACAATGGTGTACTTAACGATGGTTAGGTGAACCCTCCATGTCAAACAAGATAGTTGAGACTCTAGACTGTATCGGGTTGTTCTGTCCGCAACCGCTATTTCAGGCCAGAGAAACGATAGACAGCATTGGGCCGGGAGAAGTCATGGAAATGCTTGCAGATGATCCTGCAGCAGAGGAGGACATCAAGAGATTCTGCAAGAGGACAGGCCACGAGTTGCTCAAGTTTGAAAGACTGGAGGATGGGACCCAGAGATTCCTAATCAGGAAGAAGGAGTGATTCAGGAATGAGCAGTATATTATACGTTCAGACCAGCGACGACCCAGAGCGTCAGTATTCGCCACTTGTCCTGGCACAGAGTGCCAAGGCGATGGACATCAAGGCAGAGATTTACTATCTCGGTCAGGGTCTGAGAATACTTCAGCCTGAGGCCGCCGAGAAGATAAGAGTCGGTGACTTTCCAAGCGTCGCCGAGATGCTTCAGAAGACAATTGAGATGGGTATAACAGTCTACGTCTGCGAGGCTTCAAAGCAGATGCTGGGATGGGATAAGGTCAATCTGATTGAAGGCTGCAAGATTGTGGGAGCGGCAACTCTAAATGATCTTGTTCTAGAAGCCGACGCGACAATGTGGTTCTAGGTGAATCGATATGGCCAACGTCAAGGAGGTGTATCTCGACTATCAGAGCTCGAAGCCTGTCGATCCGCGTGTCATAGAAGGCATGATGCCGTACTTCAATGAACGGTTCGGAAACGCTTCAGCACTACACCATGTGGGGGACGTGGCCACGGAGGCTCTTGAGGAGAGCCGCAGAGTCATAGCTGACCACATAAATGCCGATACAGACGAGATCGTCTTCACATCAGGGGCCACAGAGTCAAACAACTTGGCCCTTGTTGGGTATGCCATGCGACAGAAGC
>JAEORS010000117.1:0-6294 GCA_016840795.1 Candidatus Thorarchaeota archaeon
AGTACTATCTAGTCAAGGTGACATTCTGAGAGAAGTGTAGCCTGGATTCTCAGGTATGAATTCGCCAATTGGTGCTTAAAGCGCATCCTCGACCACTTGAAATGTTAAAGACAACTCTTATATCACGGGGAAATTGCATAGACTGATTGTCTTCTCCGATATGCCATCGGAGAAGGGAACGCAAAATAGAGGGAGAGATAAATGTCAGAAGTACTCTTTCTTAGGCCAACTTCTGGGCTAACCAAGTACTTTGGTGCTTGGACTTCTTTGTTTGCGATATTAGGCGCAAGCATGGGAACCTATCAGTGGCTCTTTGTTGGCATTCTTCAAGACATGTACCCCGGCATTAATGCTGGTATGACCTGGGGAATCGGCATGGCCTTCATGCTACTGTACACGGTCATGATGACCCTTCTGTCGATGGCTATGCCTCGTTCGTCGGGATTGTATCAGATATCTGCTAGGGGCTTCAATCCTGTTGCGGGAACTATCGCCGTATGGCGTGGTATCATAGCGAATCCGATCATTAAGACGAGTGAGTTCTACCTCTTCTTAGTCTTCTTGGGCTCGGCATTCACTCAGTGGGGTGCTGTAACCAACAACGCAGCAATGCAGGGTGTTGGTGCTGCATTCTCCACTCAAGAACCAATGATACTCGTCGTGGTCTCGATATTCCTGATGGCGGTCTTTTCGATAATCGCTTACTTAGGGCCGTTACTCAAGATGGAACCGAGAATCCAGATGGCTGGCGGCTTGTTCTCTACAATCGGCTGGATCTTGGCGTTGGCCGTACTGGTCGCAACGCCAGCTGCCGCGGTACAGACTCGCTGGGACGCCGTCTGGGGCGCAGGAGCATATACAGAAGTTCAAACGGTGGCAGCGGGTGCAGGATACGCGCCAGCTGCGTTCAGTTTAGAGATGACTCTGTTAGCTACTGTTTGGCCTATAGGACTGACATGGCCATACCTCATCCTGCTGTACGGTGGAGAGGTATCTGATCCGGCCAAGAACTTGTTCCTTGCGCAGCTACTCGGTGGGCTAGTCCTAGCTGGAATGCTCACTGCCGGCGCAGGCCTGTTCCAAGGAGTCTTCGGTAACTTCTCAAGTGAGTATGCTTTCGCGTCTGCAACAGGAAGTCTTACGCTAACGGGCGTATTTCAAGGAGGATTAGGGACGTTTACTGCTGTGTTAGCAGCAAACCCCATAGTGTCAGGTTGGATACTCTTATCACCAGTGGTAATTGGCCTCACTGCGACCCCCATAAACATGGCATGGGTCACTAGAGGCTTCTTCCAGGCATCTCTTGACAGAATGATGCCATCCTTCTTCGGGAAGCTCTCGAAGTACCACACGCCGACCTACGCCATCCTATACTATTTCCTCTTCGGAGCACCCTTCGCATTTGCATACGCATTGCCAGGGCTCAGTGGTTTCCTAGCCGTTGTCACCTCACTGGTGGGTCTCTGGGGCATAGAGATGCTGTTCCAGTCGATGGCTGCGTTACAGCTACCGTTCTTGAGACGCGGATTATACGAAGGAAGCATCCGGCCACAACCGGAGATCGGGGGATTTGCCATAGTGTCCTTACTGGGAGTCATCATACTGCCAGTAGCACTGTTCCTCCTGATTGGGTTCTTCCAGGGAGCGGCATTCCTATCGATCATATCAATGTGCGTGCAGTATGGCTTCTCGGCGTTATGGTTTGTGTACTTCGCGAGGCGGCTTCAGAAGCAGAACATAGACTTACACGCGATCTACACTTCACTTACACCCGAGTAGAACAGTTAGTGCCTGAGGTGATCCTCAGGCCCCTTTCCTTTTTTTCCACATTCGCATGTATTTCTCTGCAGATTGATCGGAATATTATAATAGCTAAAGTCCACCCTTCCCAGTCTTCTTTAACATCCAAGAGAGATATAAGAAGGAGTGTCATAGCAGAAGGATTAGACTGTTCCTGAATCGCTGAAGCTATTCGGCTGCTTAGTGCAGTGAGAGCTTTGCAGAGAGTACGTCGAGGAGGACATATGATATGACATCCTCAATCTTTGAAGAGCTGGAAACAGCAGTTATTGAAGGAGACTCTGAGAAATCTGAGGAAGCCGCGAAGAAAGCCCTTGAGGCTGGCACTCCTCCCCTTGAGGCAATCACAAATGGACTGGCCAAAGGAGTGAAAGTCGTCGGCGACAGATTCAGCAAAGGGGAAGTATTCCTGGTTGAATTGATAATGGCTGGTGACGCAATGAAGGCCGGAATGTCAGTCCTTCTACCAGTGATAAAGGCCTCCAAGGAAGAGGTCGAGACCCTTGGTAAGGTGTTACTTGGCACAGTGCAGGGCGACATACACAGCATTGGAAAGGACATTGTTGCAACGCTGTTGGAGGCTGAAGGATTCGAGGTCATCAACGTTGGCGAAGATGTGGCTTCAGTAACCTTCGTCGACAAAGTCAAAGAACACAAGCCAGATGTCCTCGGCTTGTCCTCTCTCCTTACTGCAACCATGCCCATGCAACAGGATGTGATTGAGAAGCTGAAGGCTGCAGGACTCAAGGGCAAGGTGAAGGTAATAATAGGCGGAGCCCCAACTACCCAAGAATGGGCGGACGAGATAGAAGCTGACGGATATGCAGGCGATGCCGTGAGTGCGGTGGATCTTGTCAAGCGGCTCACGGAATGAATACAGTAGTGCAGGAGGAATTACATGTACAGGTTGTTAGGTCGTGGAGAGATACATGCTATACATGGAGCAGCTATGGATGTTCTTGAACGAGTGGGTGTTGTTATTCAACACGACAAGGCGTTGAAGACACTCGAGGAAGCTGGTGCGACTGTTGACAATAAGACCAGGGTTGCGAAGATTCCAGAGTACCTTCTACAAGACACACTTCAGAAGTCTCCACGTAGACACAGAATGTTGGCACGGAATCCAAAATACAACTTCGTTATCGGAGACGGAGGGTCCGTGTTCACAAACGCGTTTGGAGCACACTATACCATTGACCTCGAGACTGGAGAACGTCGACTCTCAACCATCAAAGATCTGGAGGAGTTTACACTCCTTGCGGACTATTTTCCAACAGTCGACTACATCAAACCAAACATCCTGCCTCAAGATGTTCCCAAGACCATATGGGAACAAGAGATGGCTCTGGCGATGTTCAGAAGCGCTGAGAAACATCTCAGCTTGGTTGCATTGACTCCAGTTGGTTGGAGAGATGTCATCGAGATGGCGAAAATCTATGCTGGTGGAGAAGAGGAGTTCATCAAGAACCCCGCCATAGTAGACACAGGGTTCAACAATGTCCCACCCCTGAAGTACACGAAGGAAATCATTGACATGATTTTGGATTGTGCAAAGTACGGAATACCCTTCGACATTAGCACTGGTGCCCTTGCCAGCGCAAGCGGTCCGGTCACACTAGCAGGAACAATTGTACAGGGTATTGCCGAGAATCACGCGATAGTTGTCTTGACTCAGCTTGTTGGTCCGGGAACTCCCATCATGTGGGGGTCGTGTGCAACAATCCTAGACCAAAGATTTGGGACAGCAGCCTACGGTTCTCCGGAGAACGGGCTCATCCATGCTGCATTCTGTCAGATGGCCCATTACTACGGAATCCCCTACTATGGTGCTGCCGGAGTGATTGACTCCAAGGTACCAGATCAGCAGGCAGCATATGAGAACACGATTAACGCCCTTCTGGCGACCGTTTCCGGTGCCGATGTGGTTCACGACGGAGTCTATGGAATAGTGGAGGCTGGAGTTACAGCTAGCTATGAGATGTTTGCGATAAGCAATGACATATGCGGGGCGATAAAGCGGATTGGGAAAGGTATGCGGGTAACACCTGAGACTCTTGCTGTTGACCTTATAGAACTCGTTGGACACGAGAAGAACCACTTGAATACCCCTGAGGCACTCAAGTTCACAAAGAAGCATTTGATGGAGGAACAATGGCAGCCATGGATTAGCAATAGGACTTCACGCCCTGAGTGGGAGAAGCAAGGGTCAAAAGACATTGCTCAGGTTGCGAGAGAGAAAGTGAAGGAGATTCTATCGACCCACAAGATTGAACCCCTTCCCAAAGGCATGGAAGCAGCGATGAGAAGGATAATCCAGAAGCGTGCCAAAGCAAGTAGCTGAATGCAAAGAGGTGCAATGGATGGAAGGACCAACTCCTGATGAGGTTAGAATTGTCGGAATGTCGACCGTAGCAGCTGCCCATACAGTCTATGTAGAAACTGTAAGGAAGATGTTCGGTGAGAAGGGTCTAGAGGCATTGGCTGAAGCAAATCGGTTGCATGGACTCGAACTTGGAGAACAGGGTGTCAAGGATGGTGGCCTTAGAAAGGGCGACCTGAGGTCGATCTACGAGTTCTTCGCCGCAGCATTTCCATTCTTCGGTTTTGTAATAGAAGAGCCCGAAGTGTCAGACCATCGAATAGACCTGAAGGTGACGGGATGTCCATGGATTGATACCTTCCATGCAAAGAACGCCAACGAAGACATCTGTCACTGGGTCACCAAGATCGATGAAGGTATCGGACAGGCCGTGGATCCTAAGCTCAGTATGACCATTCCCAAGTGCATGATGCGAGGAGATGACTACTGTATCTATCGATTTGAGAGATAGTCCAGCGTCCTAGGTGAGAGAGTTACACAAACACAGTGGATACTGAGAATTAAGATTTCGAAGTGTGGCTATCCGGCGCTCTTTAAGAAAGAACCACGACCGGAGTGCTTAATTAACACCCCTCTCATCACCTGCAAATCGCGCCTGCGGAGGTCCACATAGCGGACTCAAGACGGAGTGTCTGGATATGGTCGATTCGAAGAAGGTCACAAAACTCCTGGCCGAAGTTGTTGGCCCGAAGAGAGTCACTGACAAGGACTTTGACTTGATTTCCTATGGCAGGGATTTGAGTCCTGCCAAGCAGAAGCTTCCAACTCACGTAGTCATGCCCGAAACCCGGGAAGAGATCCAGCAGATTCTCGCCATAGCGAATAAGAACGATACTCCACTCTACATACGAGGTGGAGGCACATCTCATTGGGATGCCTTTCTCCCGCAAGAACCGGGTATTATGCTTGACCTCGGACGCATGAACAACGTCCTCGAGATAAACGAACGAGACCTGGTCGCGACAGTGCAGCCCAACTGCACATGGGCAAAGCTAGATGAGGAGCTTCGGAAGAAGGGTCTTACATACCTCTGTAGTGAGGCGGGAGGCCCGGCTATGACAGTCGGAGGTTCTGTCATGAAAGCAGGTGGCGGACCACACTCGACAGCGAAGTTCGGTTTCCATGGGAATCAAGACGTGATAACGTTGGAGATGGTGCTCCCCAATGGCGACGTAGTCCAGACCGGCTCAGCAGCTTGGCCCAGTGCAGGCAAGTTCGAGCGTCAGTGTCTTGGTCCCGACTTGGCCGGCATGTTTCTGGGAGCTGAAGGAATCCTCGGCGTCTGCACCGAGTTGACTCTCAGAGTTCGTCCTGCTGTAGACTTCAAAGAAAGGATGAGCGCAATACTCCCTACTCTTGATGATGTAGTGGAGTTTGGCCACTTCATAAACAGACATGTAGGTGACGAATACCTGCAAGGGATTTACCTTTGGGTGGCCCCAGAAAACCCAGAATTGTTCTTCATAATGATGGACATCTTCGGATATGAAGCGGAGATTGTTGAACATCGGAAGAAGAGGATACTTGAGAAGATTGCTGAACTTGGCGGAGAGATTGCGGACAGGGCACCTGCGGACGACTACTATGACCGAATCCTGACAGGACTCACAGACCTTTTCACTGCAGGTGTCTGGCACTTCTTCGGTGCTGGCTCTCTCAGAATAGATGACATCAAATTCCTCTATAGGATTTGGCGAGAAGAGCTGCTTGAGAAACGCGGATATACAAAGGCCGGATTCGGTGGACAGGTTCTTCCAAGAAGGTGGCTGGCTTTCATGGTCACCAACTACAAGGAACCAGAGGAATGGGGGGAGCTCGTGAAGATGGCTGACGAGATTGACGAGCTGACTCTGAACGGACCTGTGGTCCCGTATGGAGTTGGAGGACGCGATGGGCTTCGACAGTTTGTGGCATCGCATGATACAGGCTACTATCGGCTGCTGAAGACACTCAAGAAGACTTTGGACCCCAAGAACATCTTGCAACGTGGGATATTCATCCCCGAGGAGGAGTTGCAATGAGGATTGATGAATTCAAGGAGATGATCTACGCCTGCGGCAGGTGCAACTTCTGCCGTGGTAGTGACTTCAATGAGCGTTGCCCAGAGGTTTTCA
>JAEORS010000118.1:0-6266 GCA_016840795.1 Candidatus Thorarchaeota archaeon
GCCATACCCAGGTTTCGGTATTCCCGACGTTCGAATCATAATTAGCGTACTGATTCTGTGTTGCCCGGGGGTCGTATTCAACTACTGGTTGACTCTGCAAGCTCATGAAAGGTCTATCAGGAACCACCTTCTCGCAATCGTGGTAATCATAATAGCGTTGGCTTCTGTTTTGACGCCGTTGTTGGCGCTCTCACCAATAGACCCCTGGCTCCTCTATCCGAACTCACTGGAATTCGCCACCTCGTGGATTCTGGTGGTTTTCGTCCTAATGCCAGTATTCACAAGAGAAGGCTCAGTCCTTCGTTTAGTTTGGTCGCAAAGCCGTGCCCCAATTCTACGTCTTCGCGGAATCCAATTGAGGGGGATGCCTAGTAAAGGAGAAGCAATCGGATTTCTGATGGGAATCTGCTCTCTTCTCGTACCTTTCTCCATAGACCTCCTCCTTTCAGATGCATGGGGACCTTACATGGACATTAGGGGTCCCTTTTGGACTGGCACACTCGGATTCCTGAGTGAGTTTGACTATGACTTCACCCGTTTCTCTCTGTACCCTGCGCCGATTACTATCAATCCATTCTCTCTGACGCAGTTCTTTGCGGGAATCTATACCTTCCTTATTCCAAGGTTGGCCTTCGGGATACTCTTTGGGCATAGCGTGCTCCGGTACCTTCAGTCCAGAGCTTCCGAGAAGCGTACACTTGTTCTAGCAGTCCTGAGCATTGTAGTACCATTCCTCTGCTCTATCCTGATGCCAATCTTGTTTCCTCGATATCTACCTCAATTCGGTCGGTTCTACATCCCCCTACCATTCCTCCAAGTAATCGGACTCCTCATGATGTATCGAGTGAAGATTGCTTTGATGGGACACGAAGTTAATGGCGATATCAAGGACATGCCAGAGTTGCGTGAAGAAGAGGTCGAGGCTGACTCTACGCTTGAGCCCACGCCTCGTGTGGATATTCCCACCCTGTACAGAATCAAATCACGAATTCAGAATCTCAGGCAAGAAGAGAAGAACTCTGACAAACATTCAGATTCACAGCCATGAAACATTGATTGAGTGTTTGAATGTGGCAGATATCATGGATTGCCGGATTACTCTGGTACAAACCTTCAACTGGTGAAATGTCTAATAGCCAGCTCAGAGAAGAACACTTTGTGACCTGATCAAGAGGAGGCTACATTGGACAGAAACTTCTGGGTGAAGATGATAGTGAAGATAGTCGCTATCATGCTACTTCCTTTGTCCATGAGATTCGAGACTGGTAGTTTCGGTAGTTACCTCTATTATGATTCGATCATCATGACCATAGGCACAGACCCAATGCGGTTGGACTTCGATCCTTCTCCTGGAGTGTACCCCTCATTGAACCTCGATATGCTGATTCTCGTTTCCGCCCTAGTCTTGTGCGCTCCAGGTATCTCCTTCGACTATTGGGTATCTCGGCAGCCCAGAGCAAGGTCAATCAAGAAGCAGCTTTTCGCAGCTACCGTCTTCACTCAGCTGATGATATTCCCTGTTGGGTTCCTGCTTCTTGCGCCGTTGGTTGGTCCTGATCTCTATCTATATGGTAATTCCCTGCTATACCTACCCACTTGGATTCTCATTGTGCTGGTTCTGCTACCCATCTTCACCAGAGAGGGGTCCTTCATAGATACCGCCAGACGACGAGAGAGCGTGAACTCAACGACCGGCCATCAGAGAACCACCATTTCGAGGTTCATTGGCAAAGGAATGCTGATGGCTTTGATTGTTGGGGTTGTAGCACTTTGTGTTCCTTTCCGCGCCTTTGCTTATAGTTGGCCTGGAGGAGAGAACTTGATGTCGTTCCTGAGTACGTCATGGAGCGGCCATTTTGGGTCATGGAACGGCTTTAGCTACTTTGAGGTAGCCCCATTATCATACGTGTCAATCCTCATACCTACGTTCCTCATCATGCCTCTCGATTTCATGATTTCTTCCTTAATCACCCCCCTTGTCTTCCTCTTCAATCTCCTTTTTGGATACAGTGTGCTTCTGTATCTTCAGTCAAGGACATCAATTGTACGTGCGGCACTCTATGGCATCTTGGGCATGGGCGTACCGTTCGCAATCCACTCTATGCAGTTCCTGATGCCAGGTGCGGTCACAGACTTCACAATGCAGTACATTCCTCTTCCTGTGTTGCAGGCAGTGGGTGTGCTCCTGGTATTCTTCGTAGACCCAACCCGGCAAGACGAACGCATCTGGGAAGACACCGACGATAGGATGTGGTTCGATCAGGGGGACCAAGACGCAGGAAAAGCCACAGAACGCAAGCCAAAGGTAACAATCCCTTTGACATATATACTGACGTCAAAGATCAGAGCTCTCTTGAATGGCTCAAATAATCGGACTCTGACCACAGACCCACACAATGCCGATTGGACGCAAGATGAGGAAATCTGGACCTAGGATTCAAAGACTAGAGTCTTCACAACAACAGGGACAACAACGCCTTCTATTATCGGCTCCCCTATGTCGACGAAGTCGCCTTCGTGCAGAGCAATCTCGTCGATTGACAGTATCTTACTCTCGACCTCTGTTTCACGCATCATGACGTTTCCGACACTATTGCCAATATCTGAATCGAAGCACATCAAGATGGGTTTCCCATTTGCTACAGTGTTCGGGAGACCTTCAACTACACCTCTGGCAAACTCTGCTAGATTCTGGTACGATGGTCGAACCGCGTTGATAAACGCAAGAATCACGGGGTCAGTGCCCTCCCTCAGATCAAACCTCCTAAGGGCATCCTCAATTGCCTTGCTGATGTCTGAAGACCGTGTGCTGCCGGGGGGAACATGAGGATTGACTACTGGGAGATTCCTAAGAGGATATTCAAGACCACTTGCCAGGAAGGTTGTGGAGCCACTGACCTCGAGTGTGGACTGCCCTGCCCCTATGACCGTGGCTCTGATGCGGTGCTCTGGCTCGATGAGCTTCAGACCACGTTTCTTGGCGAGCCTCTCAATCTCAACTGCTAGCAGAAGGCCCAAGTCGTTGTAGTCTTGGGTTTCTTCTCCGTGTACGAATTCTGCGACACCGCCCGAGAGCATGAGCAGGTCGAGGTCTCCTTCGTACCCCAGTGGTTGTGTCATCATCAGCATGCTTGTCAACGCAGACTCGACGTCACCCAGAATGGCACGCATAAGAGCTTCAGCCAGCGCTTGAGCCATTTTACTTCGATTCTCCTCGCTTAACTGCCCTCCGAGGGTCAGGTCTAAACCAATCTCTTCACCAACCCTCTTCCCCGTTTCCTCCAAGCGAGTGATGGTGCCCTCGTCATCGATGGCGACAAGACGGCTTCCAACATTTATTGCAGCGGTGGCCACTATCTTCCCTTCTTTGCAGACGGCGATATTGGAGGAGCCTCCACCTACGTCAACATTGAATATCGTCTGTCCGGTTTCTGCAGACCTGGCTACCGCCCCGGAGCCGTGTGCAGCGAGGACCGACTCGAAGTTGGGTCCAGCAGTAGCTGCGACAAACTTCCCTGCTTCTCCTGCAAGGGCCGCGACAATTGCCTCCGCGTTCTCCTTCTTGGCGGTCTCACCTGTGATGATTACCGCACCCGTATCTACGTCAGAAAGTTGGATTCCGGCATCTGCGTAGTCCTTGAGAATCAGTTGTCTCAGTGATTCGAAGTCAATAGTGTCGGGATCGGAGAAGGGTGTGAAATGAATGGGGCCTGAATGTAGGACCTTTCTCTCCTTGATTTCGAACTTTTCGGTTCGGCTCAGAGGGTCCCTCTCAAGGAGAATGCTGCTGAAGACTATGTGTGACGTTGTAGTTCCGATGTCGATTCCGACGCTTGTCACCAGCTTCTGCTTGGTATCGATTCGCATTCTTCCCTATGCCGCTCCTTCTATCCACTCGCCAGCATCACGCTCCTTTTAGCTTTGCCATGAGCTCGATTCACTGCTCATCAATGGGCGACACCCCACTTCTTATTACCAACTTGCCCAGTCCAATCTCGAACTCAAATGGACGTTCATGAAGTCATCAAGAATCGAAGAAGCATCAGGAAGTACTCGGATAAGAAGGTCGAGGATGAGAAGGTAATGACCATACTGGAAGCGGGTAGGTGGGCTCCCTCAGCTTCTAATCGGCAGCCTTGGCACTTCATTGTCGTTCGTGACAAAGCCATGCGCAAGAAACTTGCCGATGCTCACCCGTATGGTAGGTTCATGGCCGAATCGCCTGTAGTGATAGTGGTTCTTGGAGACCCGGATAAGCACCCAAGATACCATCTTGCAGACCCTCACAATGCGGTTCAGAACATGTTGCTAGCCGCCTACGTAGAGGGTCTGAGCACCTGCTGGATGGGTGTAAGGGATACAGACATCGAGCCAGAGTTTCGGACGATTCTTGGAGTCCCTGACAACCTTCGTGTTGTTTGTTCTATCTCTGTAGGTTATGGCGACCAAGAGAGAAGCAGCACTCGATTCCCACTAGAAGACATTGTATCCTGGGAGAACTATGGCGGAACCGAGTAGCAACCCGCGGTGATTAAAGTGAGCGGAGAGCGGAGTCTTGACATATTGTTGAAGTTCATGAAGCCGAAACTTGTAGCTGGTGAGTATGTATTCTCGACCTTTGCGAAGGAGGAAGTTGAGAAGTTGACATTCACTCCGCTTATGACGTATGTTGAGGATGAAGGAGTCACTGTGGTTCTTGAGAGGCAACTGGCAGAGTCCTTTGGCATCACTTCTGGACCAACATGGTCGCTCATCACACTGACAGTTCACTCTGACCTAGAAGCGGTCGGATTCATCGCCAGGATGAGCACTGAATTGGCAAATGCTGGAATCAGTGTCAACGTGGTTTCTGCTTACTACCATGATCACCTCTTCGTTCCACATGACAAGGCCGAAAAAGCGATGGAGGTGCTCAAGCGCCTCTCTGAAGCTGCATAGTGGATTATGTCTGAATGATTACCTCGGTGGACTTCTTTCCACTCATGTAGTCGATATCAATCCTCCCAATGTTCACACGCTTTACTGACTTCTCAGTGATCTGTTCTGAGATGACCTTGTCTGGGTCGTCATCGATACCACGAATCATGACTTTCAGGGCATGTTCCTTTTCGGCCTTGTCACTGATGAACGTCACTCTCCCGCGGAAGTGGGTTGTGACATAGAGATGGTCGCATGCACCCTGAACATATCCCAAGTCATTGAGGGCTTGCCCCCACACTATGGGGTTCTCACTTAGTATGTCAATCTTTTTCCCTTTCTTTGCACAGTGGAAGTAGATGCACTCTTTCTCCTCATCATACCCGTGACTCAGTGTCACAAGATACGGTTCTTTCTCATGACATATGGCGACGGTGATGTACTGTGCCTTCGTGAGAATCTCAATCATCTCTTTGCGGTCTGATATCTCCTTCTCTTTTCTCCTGATTCCTTTCATTGTACCACACTCCCTGAGTGGTCACACACCAAACTTTCGTCTTATGCTACGCTGATTCAGGTATAGCACAATGGCCAGATTGAGAACTAGCGAAATCCATGAGATGCTGGGGAAACCCAAGAGAGCTATGATGACGTTGATGATTGCAAAGATCATATCCAACCACCACGCCCAGCTTTGAAGTGTTAGAAGCCCAAGCCCAATTACGATATAGAGAATCCCTAGGAGGGTGGCGCTGCCACCAATGCTCAGAAGGAATGGCCCGACAATCCAGCCTGTCAGAGGACCAAGCATCACCAATGACCCCGCTAGAAATAGAATGCCGATTAGGAGGTTCAACACAGCCAGAATGGTCACACCAAGGGGGGTTCTTGCCATATTCTGTCACCTGCTCTTGAACCGTTCAATCCTGCCTATTAGCATAATGCCGCTAGGACTGGGCCGAAGAAATCCAGGGGGTCAAGTGAATCATCAATTGACCCAAAAGATAGGTTAGACCCACAATGGTGCCGCTGAGGAATGCTGGATCTCTCAGGGCCCTTATTCCGAGTATCCAATCTGAAATGAAGAACAGTAGCAGGCCTAAGAAAAAGGACAATGCGAATGCTCTCGGGAAATCCTCGAACCACTTTGTCAGGGACATGGCTACAACTGTGATTAGCAGGATACCGTAGCCCAACACTCCGTAGCTCATGACGATATCGGTCGGGTTGTAGACGGTGACGAAGAACAATGCGAACACCACAGCTATGCCGGCAAGCCAAATCGCCACGTTCCTCACGATCAGCCTGGATGACAATCCTGCAGAGGACTTACTGCTTAGGAGGAGCGG
>JAEORS010000119.1:0-6260 GCA_016840795.1 Candidatus Thorarchaeota archaeon
GGCCAAGCCCGACAAGATGCTCTTCCGGGTTCTCTTGTGACACGTAGAGGATCTGTCTCAGCTCATTAATCATACCTTGAATGACATCCCGTAGCTCTTCTATTCGGAGCTGCTGCGCTTCTGGATTCGCGTCGAAATAGGACTCTATATTGCGTGCAATCCGAGCACCAATGAGAAAGCGGCCCAGCAGTCCAATGATCATCGCAGCGAATGCGACGATCATGATGTAGGGAGCAATGGTGCCAATGAGTGGAATGCCCGGAGCAATGAGTGCAACAATCATGAGGACAAAAACAACAGGCACTGCGACTTGGTAGAACCCCTCTGTAATGGCTTGATACTTGGCAAGACGCATGTTTCTCGGATCAGAGGTTGCGCCCCGGGCCATTTTGATCAGTCTTCGCCGCAGCTTCTTCCATTTCTCGCTGAAAGTCTGACCAAGAGTTCCCTGTTCCACCATCTTATCTACGAAGCTAAGATTGTAGAAAACATGGGACCTGTATGCTTCTATATGATAGATGGCCTTCCGAATGTCATCAGGGTCAGGTTCATCCACTTCTACGTCTTTTGTCCGACCCCTCTTCTTACTGCCTCTAGACATCTTCCGCATCTCAACTTCCATTGTCAAGCTGTCACATTAATAGCTACTACTTCGCCACCGGGTTTCTTTGGTAGATCGATTACGAACGCATTGAGCATGCCTTGTGTATAGGCCGACCCAGGATTCACACAGAGTGTTCGGCCGATATACTCCATGCCGCCCGACTCATGAATATGTCCATGAAGGCCAAGAATGGGTTGATACTTCTCGAACAACTCCCGGATGCTCTTACTACCAACCGGAACCATTTCTGGAGCGCCATATCGAACATTGACCCGAGCCTTCTCATCCAGCTTCGGAGCTAAATCTATCATGGTACCGTATGGAGGTGCGTGGAAGTTGCACAGCAAGTCTTCATGAGACTCTACACGACCAAACTCGATTTCTAATCTCTCTTTCAACTCTTCCTCTGGACACTCACGAGGTGTATCCCAGGGAGTCGAGTTCACATACTCACAGGATATCATCTGGTAAGTATCATCGATGTTGACAACTCGCTCGAGGGGAAAGATGATTCTTCGGCTCTTCTTTATCATTTCATCTATGTCCTGTGCATCGTCGTTTCCTGGACTTACAACGACCTTGATGTGTTCGGGAATCTTCTCTTCTATTAGCTCAATCCAGTGTTGCATGCGCTCGAGCATGAGCTGCTTGAAGAGGCTCTGGACTCTGTCCGGGTTGGACTGGATTTCTTCAAGCTCTGGCTCTGTGGTCATGAACCAGTAGAAGCCGCGTTTCTCATAGATGTTCTTTGCACGCTCAACATCCTTCTCAGACTTATACGTTTCCTTGGTCCCCCAAGGTGACGACCACCATCTACCCGGCTTCTCCTCTACAATTGGCACAATAGCCTTGCCGGTTAGGTCACCGCACATCATCACAACGTCGCAGTTATACGCCTCATGGACTCGGACCATTTTGCGCTGCACTGTGACGCTACCATGAGCATCACATGCGAAGAAAAGTCGGGTCAAAGTTAAACCTCCAGAGGCTGGCGACCGAAATAGATATTTAAACGTTACAGGACGCGCCCTGTAGACTCGCGGTCCCATGAAGGTCTGAGAATGGAAGGAGATGCCGAGTTCCAAAAGGGCTTCGTCGTCGAGGCACTAAGAATAGTCGAAGAGGCTGACAGACAGGGCATCATCCTGAGGCTGATGGGAGCAATCGCGATCAGGCTGCACAGTCCCGATTTCGCATTTCTCCACGAGAAGCTTGGAAGAAAGATCACTGACATCGACTTTGTGGCATATGAGAAGCAAAGCACGAAGATAGAGAAGTTCTTTGAGAGCCAGGGTTACAGAAGGAAGCTGTTGTCTTTCAGCTTCGCGATGGGAGGGCGCATGATTTTCCTACACGAATCAAGCGGGCGCCATGTCGATGTGTTTCTAGACAGGCTAGAAATGTGTCACAAGATCGAGTTCAAGAAGAGGCTCGAAGTAGACACTCCCACGATACCACTCGCGGAGCTCCTGCTGCAGAAGATGCAGATTGTGAAGATCAGCGAGAAGGACATCATCGACACAACAATGTTGATTATAGAACATGACATCGGCGACACGGACGACAACATAATCAACGTGGTCTATATCTCAGACATTCTATCCAAGGAGTGGGGATTCTATTACACGGTAACGACGAATTTGAGAAAAGTGGCGTCGCTTGCTCAAGAGTTTGACACTCTAGAAGAAGAAGACAAGCATACTATTGCAGGTAGAATCGAGAAGATTCTTGAACTGCTTGAGAGTCAACCCAAGAGCCGAGGCTGGAAGATGCGGGCAAGAGTAGGCACATCCAAGAAATGGTACAAGGACGTGGACACTCCAGGGGTCCAGTGATCGAGAGATTCATCTCTTCTTCATTATCACTACGCTGCAGAATTCTCCCTTCTTCTGGAGTCCGGTTTCTCCGGTTTCCGGTGGCGTCTGAGCAATCAGGTCGGGGTTGAAGCCTTCGACGAACCCGTTGTCAAACAGCTCTAAGATCGGACACACAGTTTCAAGATAGTCCTCTGACAGACCCCATTCCTCGAATGTAGGTACAAGGGTAGGCACTGGACAGGTGCGCCAGTGAATAACAGCCCTCTCCTCTTCGAGGTAGACCACCTCAGGGTTGAACACCTTGGTGCCTCCAAAGAGATTGCCTAATGTTTTGAGATCGTTCTTACCCAATGCCCTGGCTGCGTTCTTTCCAGCCACGAACCCAGCTTCATAGTTGGCCTTCTTTATGTCCTCCAGGATTTTCTTGCCATACTTCTTGGGCAGATTACGGATGAAGTAAGATACTATCAGACATCTAGTGGCTATCTCTCCCGCCACCCACTCATTACACATCTCAACCGGAATATGCTCCTCCGCCACCTTCATCAGACTCCTTCTCTTCTCTCCACTTGAATTAGAACAACACTTGGACCTTGATAGATTCATTCTTCTTCTTGTCCAACGCGACTTCGAAGGCCTCCGAGGCTTCTTCGAGGGAGTATTTGTGGGTAATGATTGGCTTTGCATCAATCTTGCCCTTTGCCAACATTTCCAGGGAGAGAGCGAACTCCTTCTTGTGAGTCCAGTACCCATATCCCCAGGCCCCTGTGAGTCTCACTTCCTTTGTCACGAGGCTGAACATGTTGATGGGCATTGGATTGAGGAAGATGCCAGTGGCTACTAGTGTTCCACGACGTCTAAGCATGTTGACACCCTCATCGAGCACCGGGGCCTCTCCTCCAACTGCTTCAATCACCTTGTCCACGCCTCGGCCATCCGTAAGCTCCATTATCCGTTCAACTGTGTTTTCCTTACGAGCATTGACGACCTCAGTCGCCCCAAACCGTTCCGCTGCCCTTGTCTGGAAGTCGTGTGTCCCAGCTACGTAGACTTCTCTTGCACCCTGAAGTAGTGCGCCCTGCACGGCAAAGAGCCCGATGCTCCCAGCTCCAAGAATGGCGACTGAGTCCTCGCTGGATATCTCGGCCCTGTTGATTGCATGTTCTGCAACTGCGATACAGTCCAATGTGGCCGCTTCTTCGAATGATACGTTCTTCGGAAGCTTGAAGCACTTGTCCTCAGGGACGACACAATACTCTGCCAAGCCCCCGATGTAATAGAATCCAATTAGCCCAGAGTTTGCACAGATATTGTACCATCCAATTCGGCACCAGTTGCACTCACCACAGTTGACAGTTGGTTCGACAGCTACACGGTCTCCCTTTTTCAGAGTTGTGACTCCTTCGCCAATTTCATGGACCTCTCCAGACAGTTCATGCCCGGGTACGTATATCCCCTCACCAAGAACTGAGTTGATTGGAATGAAGGTCTTCTCCTTGTAGAGGTGCAGGTCACTACCACAGATTCCAGTGGCCTTGACCTTGAGCAGAATCCAACCGGGATCAAGTTTGGGAATCTCTACTGCGTCAATTCTGAGGTCTTTAGGACCGTGAAGCACGGCTGCCTTCATCTTTCCCATTGTCCACAGCCTCTCTGAGAAGATGCGGTGACGCTCCAGACTACATAAGGATTTCCGCTAAAGGTTTAATTGGAGGTTGCACGCAGGGAGAAATGTTAAACTGCACATCGGAAGGAGCAGAGTCCTGGGATGAAGTCGAGAGAGAGATTCCACAAGGCTGTGAACCACGAGGAACCAGATAGGGTCCCTATTGACTATTGGACCACTTCTGCTGCGTACATAAGGCTCCGGGACCATTTGGGAATAACTGCCAAGGAAGACCAAGAGTGGGGAATCATGGAAGCTTGGAAGATCTCTGAGGAGATGCTCCGAAGACTCCATGTCGACTTTCGGCGAGTCTATATGAACCCGTCATCAAGCTTTGAGATGAAGACCTTTCCTGACGGCTCGACTAATACTGAATACGGATTTCGCGGCAAGTACATAGGTCTCTATTGGGAAGTCACGCACTTTCCCTGGGCAGACTTCACAGAGATTGAGCAGGTGGAAGAATACGAATGGCCTGATGCCGACGACGCTTCAAGAATGGATGGCGTTGTAGAGTGGGCCAAGCACCTCCACGAAGAAACCCAATATGCGGTGGTCGGAATGGTAGGAGGTCCATGGGGCGTCTTTGAAATTTGTGAACACTACATGCGTGGATTTGACAGGTTTCTCATCGATCTTGTAGAGAACACTGCGCTAGCGGAGGCAATGATGGACAAGGCCATGGACCTAGCCCTTGACATGAACCGAGTGCTTCTTGATGAGGCAGGTGAGTATCTTGACCTGGTGCAGGTCGGTGATGACCTGGGACACCAGCACGGATTGATAATGAGCCCGAGGATGTATCGCAAGCTTGTGAAGCCGCGACACAAGAAGATCTATGGTGACATCCACAAGAGAGCACCCAATGTGAGGATTCTCTATCACAGCTGTGGAGCGATTGAGCCGCTCATTGGGGACCTAATAGATGTACATGTGGATATTCTCAATCCAATACAGCCTCTAGCGAAAGGCATGGATTCTGAAGTCCTAAAGGAGAAGCATGGAGACCGCCTGACGTTCCACGGGGGCATAGATTTGCAGCGTGCAATGTCTGAGCGCGGCACTCTGGAGGACATCAGGTCTGAGGTCGATAAAAGATTGAAGGCATTGGCTCCTGGTGGCGGCTATATCCTTGCGCCAGCCCACAACATTCAACCAGATTCAACGCCTGAGAAAATACTGGAGATGTTTGACTACGCTGAGAAGCGTGGACAATACCCGATAGACTTCTGACCCTCAACGCTACGGTATTGGTTTCTCCTTATGCAGCTCGTGTGGGTCTTCACCTTTATCGAGCTTCTCTGCCCACCAATCGTCAGTGTTTACGACTTCTTCCGCATGCGAGAGAACATCCTCAATCTTGTCTTGCGGAATTACTACAACGCCGTTTGCATCACCGAAGACTAGATCCCCTGGATGGACTGTCACACCACCACAGACTATCGGTTCTCCGATGGATTCCATGTCCAGACGGCCCCTCATGGTCCCTGGATGTAGTCCTCGTGCGAAGACGGCAAATCCCATTTCGTCAATCTCTGCGATGTCACGAGATGTCCCGTCCACCAAGGCACCTCTAACTCCCTTGGATATCCCGATTTTCGTAAGAATCTGGCCCCAGACAGAGCAATCATCGGCGCCACCAGAGTCGATTATAATAAGGTCGCCAACCTGAGCTTTTGTAGCGAGACTCATGAACGCATCTAACTGTGCCTCATCATATGGTCGCATAGAAGAAGACCTTGCAAGCCTGCCAGTCCTCGCAAAACCGACCATTCTCTTTTTTCTCGATAGTGGAACAATGCCCCGGTCCATACACACTCTTACAATGCCGACCTCATCAGCAGCGTCAGACAGTGCGGCCACATACAGTTTCAGAGTACGTTCAATAATCTCGGTCCTCTTATCTGCCATTGTTCGAGCTCCTTTTTCATGAAACATCAGCGTTCTAGAAAGCCAATGACCTCAGTAAGTTCTGAAGTGTCTTAAATCTCCTTGGAGCTGTCAACTGCAAGTGAAACAGGTACGCCTGATTGACACATTATTTAAAGCGGCGGGGGCCCGCGTGGTCGAGGAGATGGCACATGCTCGCGAAGAGAAACCAAGTGATCATTCCCAGCGAGATTCGTAAGATGTTCAATATGGCAAAAGGGCGAGAGAACGCTCTTGATATGAC
>JAEORS010000120.1:0-6199 GCA_016840795.1 Candidatus Thorarchaeota archaeon
GTATGCAGGTCGTAAGTAGTTGGTATTTCCGTACTGGCCATAGTGGGTCTTGACCATGACTTTTTCGCCAGGCTTGATTTCCTTGTCAAGTCCTAGAGAATTGAAAACATCTTCCAACTTGTCTAGCATATTGTAGTATGTCTTTGCGTCTCTATCCGAGAAGTAAACTTTTGGTTTTGACATTGTCCGGACCTCGCTAGAATGTCAGGAAGTCGTGATATTAACCCTTACTGATGATCGGGCATTCACTGAGAAAGAAGATAGTGTGTGAGCGCCACAAGGGCGCCCACCAAAAGGGTAGTTTCTTCACCAAGCCTGAGGTCGAAATGTTGCCTCAGTCTGATGAGATCTTGTCCTGCTGTCCGTCCTCCCGGCAAAGGCTCAAGACACCTCCGAGGTCTTTTGAGCGATATATATCGGTTCTAAAGAAAGTGACCGCGGATTTCTCAGCGCGCCAAATGGCATCCGTCTAGTCCTGCATGATTTCAAGGCACATCTCCAACAGCGTTCGCCTTACCTCAAAACCGAAATCCATGAGGGCTTGCTTCAGTTCGATTCCCGCGTCTATTTCCAGCTTCACCCGCCGGACGCCATCGTGATACAGGCTGAAGGCCAAGTCTTGAATCAACTCTGAAAGGAGTTCATTCTGTTTTGCGAACTTGGTCGCAAGATCTGTCAGGTCGATGCGACCCTCTTTTCTTTTGTGTTTAGACCGGGAAGCGACCATCAATTTCCCTCCACTTTTTTCTCTGAATACTGCAAAGCGCGGCTGCCAGTCAAGTGAAACTTCGTCCCTCAACTCGAACAGCTCGAGAGGACGAATACTAGGCGCAGTGTCATAGAAACTTATCTTCAAGGACGAGTCCTTTCGATTGCATTCTCGTGCCCGAGGTTTCCTTGGTGGCCCTGTCACTTTGGCCAGGGCCAAATCTGCAGACATCTCATGCCGCACACGGCGTGTATCGAAGGTGAACTTGCTTAGAGTGTCTGGTGTGCTCACCTGGGCCATAAATGTCCATGAGGTGAGACTTGTGGAACCGTTCTCTCTAGCTAGGTCCATAAAGAATCCAACCAAGGCCTCCATACCGGCACTTGTATCCGGTACTGATACGAGGTCAGCTATGAAAGACACTCTAGACGCAGCATCCTGTAGGAAGCGAGCAACTGCGGTAGGTCGTCTGCCTTGTAGGGCAAGGTACATGTCCTCTTGGGTACACTGTTGATTCCTTATCATGACTCCAAGTTCTTGTGGATGAATCGGCACGAATCCTGAGAGGTTGTCACGGCCCTTGTTGTAGACCCTCAACCAATCATCATGTCTGTCGCTAGTCAGAGGAATCACAGAAACCTTGGTCAAGACACATCTAGTGAACTCCCGCCAGAGTGACTTTTGAACTCATTGCTTAGATTGGACTCCTTATAACAGAATGAATGAATGTACAAGGGATAGGTATTCGCGTACATCAGGATGCCTGTGCGTGAACGCACGGGCAATTCCTCCATGATAATCACTGGGGGCCCCTCGGGGCCTCCAACTCCTCCCTTCTACTTCTGGCCCATCGTCAGTGCCATTATCGCCTTCTGAACGTGAAGACGGTTCTCTGCGACATCATAGACAATCGAGCGTGGCCCGTCAACTACCTCGTCTGTGACCTCAGCATTCCTGTCAACTGGTCCGCAGTGCGTGAAGAAGGCGTCTTTCGTTCTCGCCATCCAATCTTTGGTTGTGATCCAGTCATCGTATTTGGCGGCAATATCAATCTCTTTCTTCTTGGCTGCGTCGACGCCACGTTTCATCATGTCATCATAGAATCCAGATGTCATCCAATTCCTTGAGTAGACGAACTCAGCTCCATGATAGGCCTCATCCAAGTCATGGACAATCTCAAAGTTACCACCGGAGGTTGCTGCATTCTCTTCACAAATCTTGATGACCTCAGGATCGAGGTCATAGCCAGGAGGGTGAGCCAGAGTAACATCCATGCCCAACCGCGTGTTGATTAGTATGCTCTCCTGGACAGAGCACCATGATCTGACGAGAGCACCCTTGCCCCAGACCTGTAGGAACTTCTTACCTTTCAGATCCTTTCCACCATGCATTCGGTAGCCCATCACATCCGCCAAGCCTTGACAGGGATGGTATTTGTCATGAGCCATACTAACAATAGGCACACTTGCGTGCTCTGCGTACTCCTGCAGCAGTTCGTGTCCTTGGCCATAATACTCCAAGGCCGTCTCGAGAATCCTAATTCCAATCCCTACAGCATATCGGCTCATCACTTGGGCTGCATCCTCAACAGTTTCTCCTGCGGCCTTGGCAGACTTAAGCCGCATAGTCTTTGGTTCTAGAAACTGAGCATGCCCGCCAAGCTCCGAGGCTGCGGCCTCGAATGACTGCCGCGTACGAACAGACGGATTGTAGAAAAACATGAAGAATGTGCGTCTGTCCAGGCAACTGTTCAGAGGATGGTCATATCGATTTGCCTTGAACTCGAATGAGAGACCAAGAGTCCGCTCAAGTTCCTCGACACTCCAATCTTGGGTACAGAGAAGATCTCGCCCATGTAGGCCGTTCATGGTGTTCACAGGGGTAGAAATCACCAGACGCGGTTTTAGGTCTATCGCAACAACCAGTGCTGAACCAAACAAAGAAGGATAGATTCAAGTTGCATACAGTTACGCACTGTGTAGGTCATGAAAATGACGGAGATGAAACTCGACTCTATCCCTTCAATTGAAGAGTTCAGAGAGTTCCTTAATGACGTGACTGTCACCGACTGGCACCACGCTCTCGTCAACAATGCGCTTGAGGTTGTGAAAGGATTCCCAGAAGCAGAGGGAGCAATTCTGAAGGGTTCGCTAGGAAGGGGTAGAGGAGACGTGTTCTCCGATATCGATTTCGTGATTCTTCATGACGGGGAGCCGTCAGACTCCGCAGGAATCTCGCGGAGGTTTATGAATGAACTTGATAGAATCGGAGAGATGATTCACTTCTTCACATCTACCGCATTTCATGAGGACAAGATTATCTACTTCAGACCGTTCGTGAAGTTTGAGCTCAATGTGAGGACCTGCAGACAAGCAGAAGGTGATTGGAGTTCCTCCCTTGGGGAGATATTGTATGACCGTAGAGGCCGCCTAAAGGAAGTCGTCGCGGCAGCAAGTGAGGTGAAGTTCTCAGTTGACAATGTCATGGACACAATCAGGGATCGAGCTATACAGATACCGACTTTCTGCTACATAACTGCAGGCTTTATCGTCAGAGGAGAAAACGCCACAGCTCTGAATGCGCTTAACTGGATCAGAAATGACATGCTGAGACTAAGCGGGTGGATTCTAGGCCAGTGGGATGAAGGACCTAGAAGGGCAGAGGAGAGATTCCCGGAGGAGGTCCTTGACTTCTACATGCAGTCGACGGCCAAGACTGTAGAAGAAATCTGGGATGGTATCAAGGTCCTTCTTGCATGGTATGAGAACTGGCTCATACCTCGGTTCGAAGAGTTGAGTCTGACGCATGCCCTCGTCCAAGTAGAGCCAATGAAACAAGCGCTTCGCATTCTAAAGATCAAGCCGAGTTGAATTCGACTCAGATGTGACCTGCTGGTTATGTATACCATCCACGGACTCCTATGCCAACAGCGAAACCGTTTTGTGCGAGTCCCAAACGCAATGAACCTGTTTCGAGATGAAAGTTGGACATTCCATTGATGCATTTGAAGAGTTCGCGAAGACGTATGACGTTGAGTTTCACTTCTCTACAGAACAGGAGATTCTACTTGAAGAGGACAGGGCAGTCGTCCTTAGTTCATCTCAGCTTGATGGAATTGCGACACATATCTCGAAACAGTCCGGTCTTGGTCCCTTTCTGGAAGAGAACGCTAGACAGATCTCCCCAGTCTGTATGTCATTGTACGTCATCAACAAAGCCACTTGGGACCTCATGCAAAGAAGAGCATGGGACAAAGACAAGATGCTGGCAATGACAACTATGCCCTATTGTTTCTGGGATCAGAAAGAGGAACGCGGGTCCAATCTAAAGGGCGTCAATAGATGGGAACTTGGACCCACAACTCTTGCGTTCAGCGATAGACCTCCAACGGTCACAATAACCGGGAACGGTGGCGATTTCGGTGGCTTCATCAGAAGGGGGATGGTCACCTCTAGAAAGTTCGGAATGCCCGAAACAGATGACAAGGTAGTTCCGAACTATATCTTCCAAGAACTCGAGATCACTGCCCTATTGGATGAGGCAAGAATAAGACTTCATCCGGAACCGAGTGATGAATTGGACTACGACTTCTCTGAGTCAGCGAGGGTGTTCCACAATCATGGGGTTCACCTAGAAATACCAGGGGAGCATGTTAACCTAGAGGTGAAGAAGAGGAAGCCGGCAAGACTGAGTGGAACTGTGCACGTGCTCATAGGAGTCCCCTCGCAACCTGAGTCTTCGATGCGGGCGTTGTTAGCGGACGTTTGGTTCTGGCTCCTGCGACGTTTGATGGAGGCTGAAGACTAGAATGTACATGATAATAGCGTTGATTCTACTTGGATTCTTGTCAATTGGCACTGCATACCATTGGCGAAAAAGACTCGACGGGTTTGAGGTGCTCTTCTCTTACCTTGGAGGCAGGTTCAATCCGGAGGAAGTTGATATCACAGGTCGGGAGAAGTACACAAGATGTGTGTCCCACAAGTGGGTCATGAAGAATCTAATCCATGGTGACTACACCAAGTCTGAAGGAACCTTGGGTGACTTTGTTTCTGAGAAGACTGTTGGCGGCACAATTGTTGTGGGGCTTCTACTGGGCTCGATTCCAGTAATTGGAGTCTACCTTCTGTTCCAGAGCTTTGTGATAGTGGGAGCGGCACTGGTGGCGGTATTTGCAGCAGTGTTCGTCGTCCGCAGCCCTGGGGATGTAGGAGTGTCCTATCACCTTCTCTCGTATCTTTCTGAAGAGGACCAATCTTTGCTGAGTAAAGGGGACCTGGCCTATGCACTGATCTCTTCCAATCGCATCAAGCTCTGGATCCGGTATCTCTTGATTATAGCGGCCGTGTCCTTTGTCATCTCCCCCTGGGGTGAATCACTCCCAGATGCAGCGGCATGGCTCATCACAGGCTTCTTCCAAGTCTTCATGACCTATGTTTACCTACCAATCGCTACCGTCAATGCGCCCTTGGCATTGATAGTGTTCATTTTTGGTGTGCCATTGCTGCCAATACTCTCGTATGCAGTGGTCAGTAGGATGCGGAGGAAGGCCAGGATAAAGAGAGATGGATTCATTGTCGAAGACTGATTCTATTTGAGAGTCCGAAACGGGATTCTAGATTCCATAGAACACATGTCTGGATTCTCGCTTAGAGGGGTAGATTCAAGAACGGACACAATTGCTTGAGAGTACAGAAGATTATCTACAGAACCTGCGGACCATGAACTCGGAAGTGGTCCACCTAGGTCAAGAAAAAGACGCGAAGGGACAAGGACATGTATATGGCACTGGCGTTGATCCTGCTCGGCATAGTTTCATTCGCCCTGGCAGCGGTGTGGCGCAACCGCACGAGACAGTTCGCCGAGCTATTCCTCTATTTCAGCGCGAGATTCGACCCACGCGACTTGGACCTATCTGGCAGAACCCATCATTCGCATTGCATTTCATACAATTGGGTCATGAGGAATGTGGTTCAGCGCCGCTCTAGGCTGAGGGCAGCCATTCAGGAATTGATGGGAGACAACACACTCTCGGCATCAATGGTAATGGGTCTACTTGCGGCGACCCTACCATTTGCACTGGCCTATCTGCTGGTGGGAGGTTTCACTGCGGCAGGAGGAGCCATCTTCGTGGCAGTGGCCGCCATCTTCTTTGTACAGGCCCCTCTAGACGTAGACTTGTCCTATGGCCTGCTAAGATGGTTGATACAGCAAGATCCGCTGAAACTCAAAAACAGTGACTTCGCATACGCTGTTGTGTCTTCAAAGGCGATTGGTAGGTGGAGCAAAATACTGATTGCTTCTGGTGCGGTATCACTCGTTCTAGCTCCAGTTGGGGATATGATGGTGGAGTCAAGCCTTTATGGAGTGTCGATGCTCATGGGACTGCTCCTCACGTACGTGTTCATCCCATTAGCTGCAGCCAATGCTGGCGTAGCATATGCAGTCTTTGTGGCCTCAGTTGTATTTGTGGCCGTAGTTCTGCTCCTG
>JAEORS010000121.1:0-6191 GCA_016840795.1 Candidatus Thorarchaeota archaeon
AACGTGGACTCGTTCATTCCATTTATCCATCGACTCCTACTCATCATGATTCTTGGCTGGCATATGCTTCCAACACGTTTTTGACTGAGAGTTCCCATTAGTCAGCTGATACTCCGTGAGGAGGAAGAGAGATGTCTGAAGAACCAGGAAGTCTGTACAAGAGGATTGAGCTCATCGGAGTTAGCTCTGTGAGCTGGGAAGACGCTGTGAAGAGCATTGTTGAGAAGGCCTCGACCACACTTCGTGACCTGCGAATTGCCGAGGTCGACCAATTTGATGTGAAGATCGAAAACGGCAAGGTTGCGGCCTACCGAGTCAGAGTGAAGCTAAGCTTCAAGTATGAGAAGGAGTAGAACGGGGAGTTTCTCCCCCTCCTCCTTTTCCCTTCCTACTCTCCGGAAGATGAACCAAGATCTTTCGGGAGATTCCTTTCTCTACATATGGCCTTATAGGGGGTCTCTCCCCTATCCTCTCTATTGCCTAGGACTGATTCACGGCTTCGAGCTTACAGAAGACGTTCGCCAATCCACTTCTTGAGTGAACTCCTAGCCGGTATCTTCTCCATCCACAGAGGATCTTCATAGAACCCTTCATGCCGGATTGTTACACACTCTTCCAACGACTCTGGTCGGCTGGCGGTTCTATCCTCGTCATACAGGTTGAGCGGATAGTTGTAACGAGCCGGTAACTCCTGAATCTCTTCAACAACAAGATTGGATAGGATGACTCCCGAGAGGACTGCCTGGTGCATGAAAATCTCATATCGCGTGTCTTGTTTGTAGAACCTCTGATACTCAGGATTCTGGAAGATACGAAGGAAGGTGTCAAGCCAAGCACGCATAATCTTGACTCCCGGGTCCAGAACTAACGAACCTGCATTGAAGTAGGGGCGAATGGGAATGTCCTCTACTTGCGTCCTCATAGGAAATATCCTGTCTTCTCGCACTTCGCAGTGTTCATAGATAAGGGTCCAGAATTCATCCAGCGGTTCTCCGTAGCCTGAACCCAGAAGTTTGTGATGGACCGGTCTATAGCCAAGGCTTTTGCCTCTCTTAAGACGGAATGCTTTAGGTTCTTGCAGAACCAGTGTGTTCGGTGACAACCACGCAAGCAACTCTGTCTGACCCAATGCCCTTGACTCAGCATTGGCTGCTGCTTCGACATGTCCAGCAAAGGCAAATTCCCGTGCCTCACGTCCGAGCTCGAAGGGGATTAGAGCGACTTCAAGTGAATCTAGTCGTTTCTTGAAGGTCGAAGATACAGAAGACTCGAACTCCGGTGTGAAGCACCAAATTGGCGTATTGGACATAGCACCTCCAAAAGCTCGAATGCTCTCTGTCAGGAGTATTGCATTTGTTTCCGAGTTCTTGCTGGGGTAAGCGATTGTTGCGATGACCAAATGCTTCTCTTCTTCAGGTTCTATTCCCAACGCCATGACTACATCCTATCTCCAAGTCTCTTAGTGTTCATCTCTCTATGTTCTTCCCTATCGACCAAGCATCTCCTACAATCTCGCCAAGTGCTCTATAGTTATCGCCAGGTCTGGTGAAAATGATTGGGTCGATCTTCGCCGGATCAAGAACACCATTCGTCAAATACCTCTCCTCTGTGTAAACGTGCTTCACCTCCCCGAGAATCAGCATTGTCTTCGGTAGCTTGACGTACTGATGCACGGTGCATTCCGCATTCACTGGGCACTCGCCAATCATCGGAGCATTCGCAAGCTTGCCATAAAACACATCGAATAGAGTTGACTTGTCAATCTCTCGTCCAGAGTGTAGACCACAGAAGTCGGTCTTCTCAATCAGACTGGTGGAGGGGATGTTGACGCTGAAGCTGCCATTCTCCCTGATGCCGTCGATAGTGAACTTGTTCTTTCCTAATGCAATTGCCCATATGTTCGGAAGTCCATTCAGACGATTGAACCACGCCACAGTAATGAAATTAGGGCGCCCCTTTACAACTGATCCCACCAGGACTACTGGCTTGGGAAATGGAGCTGTGTTTGAGCTGATTTCGATTTTTGACATTGCTGATGTCACGTCCGAGAAGCCATTGATTGAAAACGTGACAATACAACATATGCTTTAGAATGCTCTCTCTACGCAACTGAACCTAGTCTTTGATGCGATGTCGCGCTCTGTATCTGGCCAAGGCTTGAGGCCCATCTCGCCCGAAGCGACGGTCTATCTCCTGCTTCGTGAACTTGATGACCGAAGGCCTTCCGTGACAGCAATTGTACCTGCTTGGAGTCTTTGCCAGGTCGACAAGCAGAGTGGCAATCTCCTTATGGCTGAGCTTCTCACCTGCCCTAAATGCAGAATGGCACGCCGTCACTTTCAGAAGTTCGTCCATGAAGTTTTCAGTGGCAGCGGCCGCACCAAGGTCAGTCAGTCTGTCAACTAGTGCTATCAGCTCATCTTCTGAAGCTCTCATTCCGAGCACTTCTGGTAGAGTGGAAACCAGCACCTCATTTCCACCGAAGGACTCAATGGAATATCCTAGCGATTCCAGAACATCACGTGCTTCGAGAATGGCCTCTTTATCCCTGGCATCTAGTCGGAGTACAATCGGCTCCAATAGCTCTTGGACTACCACATTCTTGTTCGCCGTTTGTTTCCTAAGTCGCTCATAGATGATTCTCTCGTGAGCCGCATGCTGGTCTACGATGACAAGTCCGTCTTCAAACTCAAGCAGTATGTACAGGTCATGGATCTGTCCGAGAATCTTGAATGCCCCGCTGAGAGTAACATCAGTGGGTTCTGCCTTCAGGTCCTTGATGATCTCTTCGAGGGTGACTCTCTCAAAGAGAAGAGGCTGCTCTGCTAAGGTGCGAACTGAGAGAACTCCTTCATCTTCTATATCTTCTCCCTCGTCGACCTCTTCTGATAGGGGTGAGTCAACGAAGTCCTGTAGAGGTAGAGGAGATGTCTCTGGTCGCTCTTGGTCCAGTGCCTCACGGACGGCTGTCCTGACAATCTCGACCACGGTTTCGGAATCTTGAATCCGCACCTCCTTCTTTGTTGGATGCACATTCGCATCAACCTTAGTCACATCGATGTCAATGTTGACCGCACAGATGGGGAATCTTCCCCTCATCAGAAGAGTTGAGTATGCTTGCTCAACGGCTAGATTCAACCTATTGTCCTGAATTGGCCGTTTCCTAACAGAGAAGTACTCCCTACTGCGATTGCCTCTTGACACTGGAGGGAGTGCAACGAAACCTGATACTTTCACTTCTCCGGACATATGTTGAAACTCGACTAGACTAGCGGCGATGTCTGGACCCCAAAGATGGAGCGCACGTTCTCTTGGTGTCTGTGCCGGAGGACAGTCAATTGCCATCCGACCGTCTCTGAGGAGTCGGAATCCGATGTCATTTCTCAGGATGGCATGACGCATTGTGACGTCAAGTACTCTTTGACTCTCTATTCGTGGTTCGCTCAGATGTTTTCTACGGGCAGGAACTTTCGCGAAGAGGTTCGTAACCTCGGCTGTTGTGCCATCGGGTCGGGAGGCATCTTCAATTGCAGGTATCTCTCCAGCACGCGAAGTAACCCTTGTACCCATTTCCTCGTCACGATGCTTTGTGGATATCGTAAGATCAGCTACTGTGGCGATGCTCGCAAGAGCCTCACCTCGGAATCCGTAGGTGAGAATCGATTCTATGTCCTCTTTCGAGGAGATCTTGCTCGTTGAATAACGAAGAGTGCAGACAGGACAGTCAGCCTTCAAGATACCCTGCCCATTGTCTGATACTACTATCGAACCAACACCTCCGCCCGTTATAGAGATGTCAATGTGCGTAGCACCGGCATCAAGTGAGTTCTCAATTAATTCCTTCACTATCGATGAAGGATTCTCGATGACCTCGCCAGCAGAAATCAAGGAGATGAGGTCGTCACTGAGAACCTTAATCGCACCCATTGGGTCACCTCAGGTTCCCAAAGAAGAATACTCGATAATCCCTCCGACCACGGTCATGTCCACTTGTATGTCCTTAATCTTCTCTGGAGGCAAGTCGAGAATGTTGTCTGATAACACTACGAAATCCGCTCTCTTTCCGACTGTGAGGCTTCCAACCGTATGCTCCATGAAGGACGCATATGCGCCCTCTAGCGTGTAGCATCTCAGAGCCTCCTCCACGTTTAGCCTAACCCTCGGGTTGGGGTGGGTAGTGGCCGCCCATATGCCGTAAAGCGGCCCGTAAGGCATGCCGTCGGAACCAAAGCAGAGTCTGCCACCATTGTCGAGCGCGGCTCTGAACATGTTCATGCCTCGAACACGTTCGTCATCGAATCTGTCTTCGTAGAGACCACCCTCTAGTTGCCATACTGCCACAAAGTTGGGCTGCATGGAAAGGATGAGTCCCAGCCCTACGGCTCTCCGTATCTCCCACTCGTTTATCATCTCAGCGTGTTCGATACGATGTCGCTGGTCTCTCAGTTTCGACTTGAGACTCTTAGGCAACTCTTCGAACGCGGTTATGACCATCTCAATGGCTGCATCACCAATCGCGTGCGTTACGGTCTGGATGTCGTACTTTATTGCCCTCCTTATGATCTGGGAGTATCTACGTTTCTCAAGAAGGAGCATTCCCGTGTTGTCTTTCTGTCCCTTATACGGCTTGGATAAGGCAGCCGTGGCAGCCCCAATGGAGCCATCAGTGAAGATCTTGACACCGCCTATCCTCACAAGTGGGCTCCCCATTCCCGAGGTGAGCCCGAGCCTAATCATGTGATTCATCTGTTCAACAGGAGGGTTGAGCACCATTCGAACTGTCAGCCGGTCTTCCTTTTCCAGGTCTCTTACATGCCTCAGAGTACCTGCCGCGGCATTGTCAACTGCTGTTGTGATTCCCAGTGAATTCGCCATATGGTTGCCGTCCACAATTCCCGCACGAATAGTTTCAGCATCAGGCCGAATCTTGTCATAGACGCCCTCTATGTCCTTCAGAACCCCAGTGGGTTCTCCCTTCTTGCTCTTCATGACGCCCTCTAGGTCAAGAGGGATTCCCAGTTTCTGGAATCCTGGCGTATTGACCGAAACTAGATGTCCATCAATCCTTGTAGCGAATATAGGATGCTTCTTGCTCACCTTATCCAGGTCTCTGGCGTTCAGATACCGTCTCTTGGGCCATTGGCTTTCATCCCAGCCGTAGGCCTGAATCCATTCCCCAGGCTCGTAGTCAGGAACTGCCTCTTTGAGGATTTCAATGGCTTGTTCTAGCGACTCAGCTGAGTGGAGCCTTACATGGCTTTGGCGAATCCCGTCGCTTGTCAGATGAGTGTGGGCGTCTATAAAACCAGGAATGACTGTCTTCCCTCCCAAGTCAAGCACTCTTGTTGCATTGGGAACCAGATGGAATAGCTGGTCGTCATCTCCCATGGCAAGAATCTTGTAACTCTTGACTGCAAGCGCCGTCACATGTGGGTTCTGAGGGTCCAGCGTTATGATATTCCCGTTGATGACGACAAGATCCGCCTCAAGTTCCATCATTTTCTATTCGCCCCTGGTCCAAGAGGTTCGTTGGCATATATGCCTGTCTTTGACAGGTCGGTCATGTTTTGACAACCTGATGGTATCAGATTACTGTTTTCCCTTTCTACTTCTTAGGCACCTTCTCCCAATCAGCCAAGAATCTCTCAATTCCGATGTCAGTCAGCGGATGTTTGACCATCTTATCCAGCACTGCTGGCGGAATGGTCGCTATGTCGGCGCCCAACATTGCTGCCTCATACACATGTATAGGATGTCTTATGCTAGCAACGATGACCTCTGTATCGAAGGCATAGTTGGAGTAGATTTGGACAATACTCTCTATCAGTTCCATTCCTGTGTGACCTATGTCATCCAGTCTTCCGATGAAAGGTGACACAAAGGTCGCACCCGCCTTTGCTGCAAGAATCGCTTGGTTTGCACTGAAGCAGAGTGTGACGTTTATCTTGATACCCTCATCAGCACAAGCCTTGGTGGCCTTGAGACCTTCCCATGTCAACGGTATCTTGATGGCTGCATTATCAATCCATCCGTTGAGCTCTCTCGCTTCCTTGACCATGCCGTCAGCATCTTCACTGACAACCTCAAGACTAATGGGCCCCTTGACGAACGAGGCAATCTCATCCACTATCTTTCGAAAGTCTTTGCCCTCCTTGGCTACAAGTGAAGGGTTTGTGGTCACACCGTCAACC
>JAEORS010000122.1:0-6141 GCA_016840795.1 Candidatus Thorarchaeota archaeon
TACAGCCCCTCTCGAGGTGGCTGTGGAGGAGTGGTATCTTAGGACTGTGCTGGACGCTCTCGCGGAATTCCCTAGTGGAGAACAGGAGCGCGTCTTGGGTGTCTTGGAGGCAAGAGTTGACTTAAGGAATGTTCTGACCCTCATAAGGGCTCTAGCTCTGACGCTTGAGTCGCGTGTAGTCGACCTCTCTCTTGTCCGTTTCACTCGCAAGTCTCAAGCCCTTCTTGAAACTATTCAGGTTGGCGCAAATTGGCGTGAAGTGTTCAATCGACTTGGGACAACGAGATACGCTCAGCTTGCAGGAAGGCTGGCAAGAATCTACGAAGAAACTAATGATCTGTCCGAGGTTGAGCTGGCAATTGGGGATTACATCGCCAAGAAGGTGATGCTTCAACTGACCGCCTTTCCGTTCCACATCGGAACTGTCTTGGGCTTCTTCAACCTGAAATACTTCGAGATTCGCAACATCCGCTCCATTGCGGTAGGTTTAGAAAGAGGAGAGTTTCCCGAAAACATCAGGCGAATGATTACAATTTGGTAACTGGAGGACAATATTCAGTGAAAATCAACAAATGGACTACGAACCCATTCATGCTTGCACTGGGTGCTTTGGTGTTCACCCTTGCTGCGGCAGCACTGGCGATGTTCAACGCACCGACTGTGGTCAAGGCATTGGGTGTGGCATCAGGTTCCGGATTTGTGCCGCTGCAGACTACCGAGGGCGCAGGCTGGGCGATACTTGGTCTTGCTATCGGTGCAGGCCTAGCAATCGGCCTGGCTGGAATAGGCGCTTCCTTGGGAATGGGTACCGCATCAGCGGCTGCACTTGGTGCAATCACGGAGAAGCCAGAGACCTTCGGCAAGAGTATTCTCTATGTCGTGTTCATTGAGGCTGTTGCCATCTACGGTTTCGTTATTGCGTTCCTACTCTTGGGTTACATACCCGGCCTCGTCGGTTAGTGAGTATGAGAACCAATCAGAAGTAGAACCTGAACGGGCAATCAACCCGTTCAATCTACTCTGGACTAGTAGTGCGGAACAATGATGCGGAGACCAGGTCCCTGATTTTGGTGTCGAGCCGTTCTAGCCTTGCGTCGTAGGTGTTATCGACCCACTTTGTTCCATCCTTGGATTTAACAATCACGCCACCCGTGGCTCTCACGGTTTCCTTCGAGATGCTGATGTTCGTCTTGATGCCCGTTGCTTTTGTGATGGCGGCTGCAATCTCTGACGTATCGATGTTTACTTTCTGCCCCTCCGGAAGAACAAGCTCAATCTCGCTCTCTTGGAGCGGGACCGCTCCGTCTATCGCCAGTTTCGTTACAGTCTGGGCATATGACTTTCCCTTGACGCCCTTCTTGATCTCTTCCCAAGCGGAGTCAAAGACTTCTCTCCTCAATGCCTCCTTGGTTTCAAGGATTCTATACTTCGCTCTCAGTTTTGCGCTAGCCTCATACCTGGCAATCTCAGAGTCAGCCTCGCGTTGTGCTTTCCCGGCGATTTCTTCTTCAATTCCCTTTGCCCGCTTCTTCGCATTTGCAAGACGTTCAGCCTTGAACTTCTCAGCCTCAGCGATGATTCTCACAGTTTCATTGTCGGTCTTCTTTTCGATGATCTCGATGATGTTGGTCACGCCCTCCATGATATCATTCCTCCCCAGAGATCATCTTGTATGCGATTCTGATCGCTTTCTTCACGTTACCTCGAGCTGACTCCTCTGTTTCTTTGACAGTCTTCTCAGTATCCTTCAGAATCTTGGATTCTATCTTCGTCCGTCTCTCCTGTAGACCGTCCTTGGAGCGCTGAGCTGCCATCATTGCTTCCTTCTCGGCCTTCTCCAGGATTTCCTTGGCCTCCTTCTCCACGCTCTCCCGAATTTGCTTGGCTTTGTTTTGGGCCTCAGCTAGCTTCTTCTTAGCAGCGTCCTCCGCCTCATATATTAGGTCAATCTCGTCTTTGGCAGTGCGCATTGCTGTATACCTCACACTGTAGCGGGCTGTCCATTGCAATCTCATGCCCCTGATAAAGATTCACCTTTGCCTGGGACTGATTGGCACAGACGTGACTGCATTTCACAACGTTTATCTTTAGCATCAAATGGCCCAATCCAACGGGCTTTCTTGACAGGGAGCCTTGCCACCCAATCCAAAGGTGATACCATGGGCCTTCGAATGAGTCCCGCAGAGATGATCATTGCCCGGGTTGTGTCTCATAAAGACTATGAGAGAGAGGTCTTGCTTGCCCTCGAGGAGTTCGGGCATTTTGAGTTCATAGACGTAACCCACCAGGCCACAGTTGTTGAAGTGAAGAGGTCTCGAGAAGAGGAGACCGTATTTGTGGCATCTGATAGGCTGACCAAGATACTCCATTCGCTAGGCATAGACCCTGGAAGGGCCTCTGGTATTAGAATCGAGATTGACGACCGTGAGTTGACTGGAACTCTGGCTCACGCTGCTGAGGTCATCGGGTCTGTTGAACCAGAGGTTCTAGAAATCGACTCCGAAACTGCTGCAGCACAGCTTGAACTCGACAAGCAACGTGCAATAAGAGATGTGGCTATGTCACTTGAGCCGCTAGGACTGGACCCGAGCCGTATCGGGGCCACTGAATACACTTTCACTGTTGCAGGGGTGGTCCCGACCGGAAGAGTGTCACAGCTGGAGTGGAGTCTGAAGGAAGTCACAGAGGCGGCGTATGCTTTCAAACACATCCCGCTCAAGAGAGGTGTTTCTGTAGCCACTGCGAGTGTCCCCATTGAACGTCGTGACGCGGTCGAGCGAATTCTCTCGGCCATGGAGTTTGAATCCTTCACAATGCCCGAAGCAGCAGAAGGAGAACCACATAGGGTTGCAGAAGAAGCAAAGAGGAGAATTGTGGAGCTGGAAGATGAGCTTGCTCAACTGCATGCTAGGAAGAAGGCTATTGCCAAAGAATGGGGTCCAAGAGTTCTTGCTGCCTGGGAGATCCTAGAGATCGAGAAGCAGAGAGTTGAGGTCAGGAAGTACCTTGTTTACACAGAGCAATCGGTCAAAGCGTGGGGCTGGATCCCTGAAGGGATGGAGGAAGAGTTCGAGTCTATTCTGCGTGAGAAGACAAGCGCCGTGGTGGACATCAAGTTTGAACATCCTGACTTTGCGGAATACGAGTCGCCCACGTATCTTGATAACCCCTCGTTCATGAAGCCCACGGAGGGAGTCGTGAGTGCTTTTGGGACTCCGTCTCAGCACGACCTCGACCCTACGAAAATCATGTTTCTAGCTTTTCCCTTGATTTTCGGGTTCGTGTTTGCAGACATCGGGCAGGGTATGCTCATACTCATCATAGGCCTGGCTGCATGGCGTGCAAACAGGAGAGGTGACGACTGGGGTCAAATACTCGGGTATGTTCAAGCTGGCGCAGAAGGTCTCATTATGATGGGACTGTTTGCCATTCTTGGAGGATTCTTGTTCGGGAGCTTCTTCGGCGCGGAAACCGTGTTTGAACCGTTATGGCCGACGTTTGCTCACCATGTTGATGATGGTCACGGTCATGTGATTCCGAACCCATACAGGGCAGCTCACATGCTGAAGCTGTCCATCGAAATCGGTGCTATTCACATCATGTTGGGAATTCTTCTGAACGTCTATAACAAGATGAAGCATCATGACCGCCGTGATGCCGTCGTTGGGATATCCTACTTCGTACTCTACTACGGTTTCATCAATCTGCTCTTCGGTGTTAGTTACAGCAGTGTCAATGATTGGTTCAATCCAACCGGTCAGGTGAACCTTTGGGTTCCCATTGCTGGCATCGGATATGGCATTGGCAACAATGGCGTCTATCCCGCAATTCCTGTTAGCCCACTTTTGTGGTCGTTGGCAACATTCATCGTCCCGTTTGTAATAATGGCATTGGCATCGTTCAAGGGAGGGATGGATGGCGTTGTTCTGTTCTTGGAGTACGCCATCGGCATGATTAGCCACACAGTAAGCTATGCTCGTATCTTCGCTCTGAACACTGTTCATGTCATATTGAGCGGAGTCTTCTTCACACTAATTCCGGCAGTAATCTATATACCATTCCCAGAACTCAACTTGTTCGGCATCGAGTTCATACCACATGAAGTACACTCGAGTGACCCCCTGGCACCGCATTATCCTCATTTGCCGCTCTTGGGAGCGATAATCGGGACCTTCATCGTTGGCATCCTTGAGGGTCTCCTGGCATTCATGCATACGCTTAGGCTGACATACGTGGAGTGGTTTTCGAAGTTCTTCCACGCAGGGGGAGTGGCCTTTATGCCTTTCAAGGCAACTCGGGTATACACGACGCCACCTGTGATCGTTCCAGTGCAGGAGAGCTATGCTGTATCTTGACAAGATGAATGGTCAGACCTGAACAATGATATGGAAGTCCAGTTACAAAGAGCCAAGACCTCAGCCACCACTGTATGCTAGCGATAAGAGCAGGAAACATCACCTAGGGTGTCTTGGACGGCATAGGAACCATATGTCGAATCCTGATTGCGGTTCCATAATCATAGAGGTCTCAGAATTGATGTAAGGATTAAGAGTAAGTTGTGAGGGACCATCACTGACAGGACAATCCACTGCCAGCTTCGATTCAAATGAGAAGGTGCTTTTCGTTCTGAACAAGCACACAGGTCTATCGCCCTACTCTCATGAGTTTGTCATAGGTGGGATTGATCCTCAGCTTCTCTCTGGTTTTGTCACTGCTATGGGGAGTTTCTTAGCTGAAGTCGTAGGCTCTGAAGAAACTGGGTGGAAGACTGTGTACGGCTCTGACACGACCTTCATTGTGGAAATGAATGACTGGGTTGTGGGCGTTCTAGCTGTCGCTAGGGAGACTACTGAGCTCCGAAGTCGACTAAGAAGGGTAGTTCGCGAGTTCAAGCAAAGCTTCGAAGTCCTCAAAGATTCTGACGGCATCGATGGGGGTCTATTTGCCGAGTTCGACCAGTTCGTTATGAAGACTCTCACGTTGGACAAAGTTGCCCTTCAGTCGCTTGTCACGAGGAGGAATGGCTGGGAGGCTAGTCTTGACAGAATGGAGCATTCAGATTCCAAGACTTTGGCGAGGGATTTGGTGGCGGGACTTGAAGTTTCGATGACCGTGTCCAAGCTTGTCGAAACACACTCGCAATCTCTTAAGGGGATCCGTGATTCCATTGCAGAGGCTTGCTGGCACAACGCTGCGTATGTGAAATATGTGCCCACAGAGCATGACATTCTCGAAATCTCAGAGAGGGCGCTGAGTATTATGTTGGACAGCTCAAATCCCTTGGGCCTATCAACAATGACCATCGCTGTGATAGGACGCCTCGATGGCCGAACCACGCTTGAGAATTTCATTGGAGAATTGAGCCAGGACGACAAGGACAGAGTGCTGCAGGAGCTTGGAAACCTTATACTCTCGGGTCACATTCACAGGATATCCATGGAGCGAGAGAGTGTCCTAGTGAATGAGTGTATCTTGACAAGGTTCGCAGGAGCATGTTCAGAAGTACTCGGCGCCGAAGAGATACAACAGACTGTTAGCATCATTCTAGCATCGGGCGTTGCGAATCATCCATGGCTTTCCAGAGTTAGAGTTCAAGATGACCTGTCACTACAGAGTGTTCTTGACGAAGCCATGACTCCAAGGGATTTCGACCTACTCGCTGAGGCATTGGAGCAATTCCTGAATGATATTGTCGATGCCTTGTCAGAAGTAATGGAGCGCAACGATGTCATTGACCTTCTGAAGTATGCGCGTTGGAGCTGCCAAGAGGATTGGATACCTGGACTCACTGAAGCAGTACTCTAGACCGTTCCATGACTGGGAGATGGTCATCCTCCGCCGCCCATATAGAGTGCCGCGAGTTCATGGTCTCCTTTGGGCACTGGCTTCTGGTCTCTGTCAAGGCGTTGCCGGTTCTCCCACACTACTCGTGCGAGTCCATCAGCCATCTGCCTTCTACCCTCAACGCTCTGTGCGGCCTGACCGTCGCCACTCTGCTGGAACACTTGGGCCGCCACAGCGTAGTTGCCTGCCGCCTCTCTGAGATGGTCACTGGCATCCGTATAGTGTATCTTGGCCTTTGAATCAGCCCCTTTCTTGAGCTCGACCTCCGCTAGGAAGTCGCTCTTGGCTCCCTGGATG
>JAEORS010000123.1:0-6127 GCA_016840795.1 Candidatus Thorarchaeota archaeon
CCTATGTCCTCGGCGACCTCAGTTTCGAGTTCGACCAGCTTCCTAATGTCGCTGAGAGTCACTACCAGCTCACTTCTCAAGTCGGGTTCAAAGACAGCTAGAGAGCGAGAGAGTACAACCTTGAATAGCCGTCGATAGCGGATTCTGGCCACATACTCTTTCACAAAGTCTATCTCCGATTCGCTGAGCCACCTGTAAAGATCTGAGTCTGTCATTCTCGTGAAGAATCCGTAGCACTCATTCCTTGAGAGTTTCTCTTCTTGCATTCGGAAGTAGGTGGCTTTTGATATCAGCGCCTCAGCGAGCTTGACCGCATGGTGGAGGTAGAGGTCACTAAACATCCAGTTCCGGCTCAGAATCAATGATTCCAATGAATGCAGGGCCTTGAGCATGAATGCACGAATGTAGTTCCCCTTTCTATCGCGCACAACTCTGTTGGTCATCATGACGCGTTCTGCTGGAAAGATTCCGAGCTCAACACCACTGAAGTGGGCATCTCTGATGAGATAGTCAGTCTTGTCGATATCCAAAGGATGATCTACAAACTCAGAAAGAAGACGGACTACAGGATCTTTTGACCTTCGGCGCAGCACCTCCACTATGAGCTTAGGCTCGATGTCATTCTGAGAAAGAATGTCCGACAGACTGCTGTTCATTATCAGGAATGTGCCGAGGCCCAGATGGTCTATGCCAGCCCAACTGCGGAGAGCATACTCGATGGAATGTGATGTCGGTGGATGGCCAACGTCATGCAACAGGGCGGTAGCCCTAAACAGCTTCTGCTGATGGTCATCAAGCAGATTTGAGAGAGGGATGAAACAAGGGTCATCCAAGTCCTCGCAGTAGTTCACCACTCGAATGCACTTCTGAGCCAGAAAGTTGGTTCCAATACAGTGTTCGAAGCGCGTATGCGTCGCACCCGGATAGACGAGATGCGCAGGACCAAGCTGTTTGATGAATCGAAGTCTTAACATCTCCCAGCTGGAGATGATGTCCAGCTCATGTGGCTCAAGTAGGATGGCTCCATAAAGAGGATCCTGAATCGCCTTCTGACGAGTATGCTTCTCTCCTAGAGAGAGCAGGCGGTTATGAGTCTCAATCTTCTCCTGTATCTCCCTCAGGGCCTTTCCCTTCCTCGCCTTTGCAGAGGCGATTTCTCTCTCACGAGCCCCAGTTAGACGGATTAGTCGGATTACCTCCTTGTCAAGGTCATAGGCTCCGTTGTCAATTGGTTGAATCGAAAGTCACCTGCGCCGATGTCTGTTCTCACTGTTATTTAAGCCATGACATCAGAAAGAAGCGTAGAGGACTAGGACCCGAGTTCTCTTGACCTCCGAATCCTCTCTCGAGCAGCAGTGTATGCGAATGTGTTCTCACGTTCCATTTCTCTACAGTAGTCGTCAGGTGTGCAAAATCCCCATCGTCGCAGGGCTCGACAGGACGGAGCGTGTCGTGCTTTGTAGAATGGCGGCTCAATCAAGTTGGCTGTCACCAAGTAGTCTGCAACAATCTTGATGCTGTTCTTCTCGTAGGCGTTTCTGATGCAGGGTGGAGCTCGGTGCAACAGCTTTGGATTGATAAGTCGAAACAGTCGACCCCAGAGAAGACACTTCTTGGCCGAGTATAGAAAGTCACATCGAGGACAGAAACTATGCTTTATTGAGAGCCTGCAGAGTTCATTACGACTCTCAAGGGTAAGTCCTGTCTTGCGAAGAACGTGGAACTTGATGTCCGTGAACCATTCAGGTGTGAAGGAGCTGAATTCGGAAACGAAAGACTGAAGCTCCTCTATCACCTCCTCTTCAGAGCCAATCCAGCTCTCCTCGTTCAAGATGGATCGTCTTTGGTTTCCGCGCATCACAATTCCAGACTTTCATGAGTCAAAGTGCATCTTAAACGCATCACATTTCTTTCAAGCTCTCAGAGAAACTCAAGGGTTTCATACATTCAATAGTTGTTCGAGGAACTCTTAAATTGTGCAAGCCAAGTTCAACAGTTCGACACTCCACCGCCCATACAATCGAGGTCACTCTCTGATGACCCAGCTTAGTCTAGTAACACAAGTTTCCTTCAAAGAGGCCATCACATCACTTGAGTTGGCCGACCTGTCTGAGAGTGGGAAAGATAACATCGTGATCTCTACTATGAATGGAGACCTCAGAGTATTCGACTTTGTTTCTGGAAAGAAACCAAAACTGAAGGAGATAGCCAGGACGAGTGGACTGCCCCCTGTGGCTGTCCTTGATGTCGGAGACATACTGGGCAACGGATCACCGGACTTCATTGTCGCAGGACTCGACAATCAACTGCGCCTCTTGGTCTTTATGGATGGCAAGCTTCAGGTCAAGTGCTCCACCCCGATTGGTACGTTGCCAACTTCGTTGGTGGTCACAAATGTCATGGATGATACGAGTGCCGAGGTGATTGTGGCCACGAATGACAATGCTCTAAGATGCTATGGATGGTTTGACGTGGTCTTGGACAAACTAGCGCACAAAGTTGTGGAGAGTCCGGTCTTCTCAATGAGGCCCTTATCCATCGCAAGCATGCCCTACAGCCGATTTGTCTTTGGAGATGAAGCCGGCTATCTCTATGTGTATCAGTATGCTGATGACAGATTGCATGAGATAGATAGGGTCAAGGTTGGAGGCGAAGTTCAGCTCGTTGCTACTGGTTCAATCACGGGAGGAAGATATGACGAGATTGCCACTGTTTCTGATGGGAGAACACTCACTCTCTTCGGAGTGGAGCAACAGTCGCTGGAGAGCATACTGAAGATAAAGACACCTGACGTAGCGACCGCTGTGAGAATGGGCAGGATAATCGACGACGAGGCCGGTGGGCAAGTCTTGCTCACTCTGCGTGACTCAACAGTGCTCCTACTTGGCTTCACCGGCCTCGAACTAAAGGAGATTGCTTCGTTGAAGACAGCTCCTAAACCCGGTGAATCTCTCGTGGCCTTTGGGGATATTGATGGAGACTCCTCCATGGAGATTGTGCAAGCTGTCGGCAATAATCTCTATGTGATTGAAGTGGAGAATGAATAGGCTCTAATCGAGTTTGGGCATGTAGACCTCATCAGGCTGAAGGATTCTAATTGTCTTGGTCGGCGTCCTCGCTTGGATTCTCGGGACTACTTCACTATCTAGCCAAGCTTTGACCTTGGCTCGCGCATTCTCAATATCCTCGGCTTCGGCATTCATGTCGAATCTGATGAATAGATTGTAGGGTTCTCGCTCTGACAGGTCCTTCTTTATCATAGCCCAGAAGGCCTTGGACCCTTCCGGAATGTCGATTCTTCCAAGAATCTCAGACCAAGACTTGCCCTCGAGTCGCTTTGACACCATCGCGAGATCCTTAAGCTCAGAGACCTCTGTCAAGGCCGCCAGAACAGACTCACCAGTCGTCTTGAAGTCCGTGATCTCTTCAAACTCAGCAACGAGATAGTGATCAGCTCTGAATTTGGGCATTGAAATGGGCTCCTGCATCAATTGACGCGGCGGGCCAACATGTGTCCACTCTTAAGTATAATGGTCTGTTGGGTTAGGTCGTTATATCAATCTGGTCCTTGTAGTGCTGGTAACGATACGCTGCAGTGAGAATTCCCATGAGGGTTACAATAACAAGGCCCAGCAATAGCAGTGTTAGAAGTGAGAAGGCGACAAGGGTAAGAAGTCGTTCAGACCTAGCACCTACTCCCACATCGAGATCAGTCACATCGAGACTCTCAGCTCGTGCTCTAGTGTAGCTAGTCAGAAGCCAGCTAGCAAGGCACACCAGAACCCAGATTGAAACTGAGAGACCCAAGACAACATCGGTTAGGTGTGCCAAGGCAATTGCAGCCAACACTATAGACTCAGAGACTTTGTCTAACACCGAGTCAGTTAGAGCGCCAGTTCTAGACGCGATGCCAGCGTTCCTTGCAATGGCCCCATCGACTCCGTCAAAGAACCCCATCAGGAACACGAACAGTCCATAGAGGGGCTCAGAGTTCGTCAAGACCAGTGTTAGCATAGCGACAATCGCCAAAAGGACTGTGAGGTATGTGATTGTGTTTGGCCTGACCCCTCTCCTATGTAACGCAGTTGCCACATGAGTGACAGCACCTCTGAACAGACTACGAACTCGGTACCTGCTTGGCGACATTCTTCTTCACCCTAAGAGCTGTAATCGGTTATACACAATGGCATCCTGTATTCTGGATTTCTTTCGTACAGAACCCCTACCGAACAACACCGCATTCTCTATTTGACAGTCGTCCTCTACTTCCGTATGCTCACTAAGACTAACGCTCGGGCCCACAAGACAACGGGACCCAACTTTCGAATCGGGGGATATCAGCACCGGACCGACTATGCGAGTTCCTGGTCCAAGCAATGTCTGACTAGCAGGTCCCCTGTGGTCATCAGCATGGAATGTACGACCCGGCCGGATGAAGAGTCCGTCCTCTGGAGATGTTACCACATCCTGCAGAAGACTCTGGTTCGTTTCCAGTACGTCAAGTAGGCTGTCAACGTCAGACCAGTAGCCAGACACTTTTACAGGGGTCACTTCAAACCCCTCAGATATCATTTGATTCACCGCGGAGGACATTGTTTCATGACCGACCTCCAGAGCTTCCCTCAAACGCCCAAGCAGGACCCTTTCTATGATGGACATCATCACACTTCTGCCGGTCTCATAATTGGATGGTCCACTTTGGTCGAAGCTGACCACAGAACCGTTCTCGTCAATGCGGACCAAGGTCCCTTGTCGTGCCGACATATCCACCCCAATGGACATGAACTGGTTCTCTCTGCGCTCATCATGGGCCGAAATGAGTTGAGATGCGATACTCGAATTCACAACGAGATCGGCAGGACATACCAGAAATCGATCTGGTGAAGTATCATCCAGTGTATTGATGAGCGTTGCCAGAGGACCTCTCTCGTACTCCTGTGCTGTGACAATTCTAATCTTGTCATGATCAGGCAATCCAAGCAGATGCTTCTCAATGAGTTCACCCCTCCAACCAACGCCGACGGTGAAGGATTCCACTCCCGCGGCCTTGAGTTCAGCAATGAGACGTTCGATGAGAGTCATACCTGCAACTGGAATGAGAGGTTTGGGGATTCTGTCAGTGAGAGGACTCATTCTTGAGCCCCGCCCAGCAGCAAGGATGACAGCGTGGATGCCAATTCCTCCTTTTGAACTCCTACAAACGACATGGTTCTTATGAGTGTTTGTCGGGAAGGAGAAACGGGTACGAATTTGAAGCCAAGAGTCCTCGAAGCGCTCGACCCCAATGGTAACGCAGGGGTAATAGAGGAGGCAACTGAAGTCATTTCGAAAGGAGGGCTAGTCGTATATCCCACGGACACTAGTTATGGGCTTGCCTGTGACCCCAAACAGAGTAGCTCGTTCGAGCGCCTCCTGGCTGTGAAAAGAAGGGGCCGGAAACTGGGAGTTCCTCTCCTGTTCTCAGACTTGGCTCAATTTGAGGAATACCATGAGTTTCGCCATCTCGAGAGAGCTATAGCTAGAATCTTCTGGCCAGGAGCATTGACACTTCTAGTAGCAGCCGGTCAGAGAATTCCCAGATACATCACCGGGAAACGGGAGCCAGTGGCAGTGAGAATACCGGACCATCCAATTCCTTGCGGCATTGCAGCGAAGCTTCAAGGACCGATCGTTGGCACTAGTGCCAACCGAAGCGGAGGACCAAGCCCATTCGAAGTATCTGTTGCAGTTGAACAACTCCGCGATGACGTTGACCTCTACATTGATGGAGGGCCTTCGAGAACACACCGGGACTCTACAATCGTCGGTGTCGAGGGATCTAAGGGTGAGAAGGGCCCTCATGATATCAAGATATACAGAGAAGGACAGCTCACTGTTGACAGATTGGCCGAGATGCTAAGAGCCGACCCAGATGCTCTGGGGCTATGGACAACCCACTTTGTCTATGCGGATATCTGAGGTGAAAAAGTCTGCCCAATTACAATCTTCTAGTTGGGTGTCCAAGAGAAAGAGAGCGCGCCGCCAGCTCAGAAGTCAGGTATTTCGTTGGCGACCTTTTGGGAGACCCGGGTCTGAAAGTCACTCGCACAAACGTTTCGGGACTCCTAGCATGCCATACGACATTGGA
>JAEORS010000013.1:0-21566 GCA_016840795.1 Candidatus Thorarchaeota archaeon
CCAGTGGTTGTAATCGAAGGCAGTACTGCCATCATAATCTGCGGCATTCGCAATGGAGTTGTTCACAAAGGCATTCCATAGAACGGTGTGGTCACCATAGGTATCACTATCGATGTAGATGCCATGAGAATTGCCATTGCAGGTATTGTTAGACACGGTTGCAGTATGGGCCGCCCAGTCGAGACGAATGCCAATACCGGTGTTGTTGATACACGTGTTGTTGACCGCAATAACGGAAGCAGAGTCTTCAATGTGGATGCCAACGCTGTTATCGTTGCACGTATTATTGGCCACAAGATTGTCATCGGAATCGTCCAAATAGATCCCTTCGCCGTTAGCACTGCAGTTGTTCCTGAACACTGTACTAAGGGTCCCCCAAAGGAAGTGGATGCCAAACTGATTGTTGTATATGATGTTGTTGTCGATCCCTCCGTTGGCGACATGAGCCAAATAGATTCCAGCTCCCGCAGTTGCATTGGCACCCGTGAGACTGCAATTGCTAATAATGAAGTAGACTGCTGTGTTGCTGATGCTAATACAGTGACCGGCTGCACCGCCGCGATCAATGTCCAAACCGTCAATTATGTACGGGTTAGAAGAGGAACCATTACCAGGCCAGGTTTCGGCTAGGGCCGTTGCAGCAAAGTTCGCGTCGCTCGTTATGACAATCGGACCGTGAGGAGTTCCCGAACTGACACTTCTCTGCTCTACCTCAGGACTATTCACAGGCTGTATCCTAGGTAGATAGTCATTGCTTGTTGCTCGTTCGATATGTGGCACTGCACCTGAGAGAATCAAGATTAGAGCCAACGATACCACAACCAAGAGGGCACCATTCATCTTGGGCATGTACACTCTCTCCTCTGCTGGGAAGAACGCGGTCGAGGTAGTTCATGCAAGTCCAAGTGCTAGAAGGCAAAGTCGTGCTGCTCTCTTTCTTCCTCGCGACACCTAGCATACCATGTCTATGTTTCCTTATTAGTAAAGACATTGAGTTCTCCGCCGTTTCAGAGTGTTAGAACAAGTGGTAGCAGATTGTGTCAGCTGGACAGGTGTTTCTCACATTGCAATGCACGGCCAATCTGGACTTTCACAAGCTTTCGAATTGGCCTCATTGCGAAATCTGTTCCATTGAGCGTATCTAACACATCTGACTCAACACATTCATCCAGTTCTTGTCTGATTCTGCAGCTGAGGAAAACAATATCTCATCTTTGTGGTCTGCGGATGGAAGGTTGGAAAGATGGGATACCTTGAGATTACCATTGTTCTGGGTGTTTCATTCCTCCTCTTCCGAATCTGGCTAGTTGAGTTCAAGCTGTCAGATGGACTCCAGTTTCGACGTAGATACTTCAGCCGTTTCTTCACCTACTACACTGGTCTGGCTCTCGCCTTCGGCCTTACTGCATATCCGTTCAACATAATGGTGATAGTTGCCTTCCCAATTCTGATTGTGACGTCTATGTGGGACGTCAACTTCTATCGAAGGGTCAAATCCCAGCCTTATTGGGTAGAGAAACGACGTTGGGCTGTGGTTGAAAGACTGACCCTGCATCCACCCGTAGTTGTCGTGGCCATATTCATGATTCTCAATGATGCCAGGAACTACATCCAACCTCCTAATCTGATCACTATTGTTGTGACCGTTGTCATTCTCTTTGTTCCGTTCTTCCTCCTAGACGAGAGATGGACGCGACGCTACAAATGGCCCGAGGCCTTGATCGTAATAGGGCTGGTAGTCGCATCCGGAACGTCGCTTCTGCTTGCCGAAGCGTTTCTTTGGGGTGTTCCACTTTGGTAGATGAGACGGGCGGTTCAAACGAGTCTTTCTTCAGCTACTTCAAGAAGTCTCGATTGCTCAAAGCGGGCTTGGTCTTCAACCTCTTCTACTATCTCTGCATAATGCTTGGTTTCGCCTTCTTCATTCTCCAAGATGGGCTTTCAGGAACAATCTATACCTTGGACTTTCAAGTCTTCTACGAAGCCGGTCAGATGTTTCTTACTTCACCTGTTGACATCTACACGGTAGCTCCTAACGGCTTGCCGTACAGGTATCTTCCGGTCTTTGCCGTCATTATGGCTCCACTAGTTGCAGTGCCAATGCCCATTCTCTATACGGTCAATATCACATTGATGATGATCCTGAACATCGGCATAGTCTATTCTGCGTATCAAGTGAGTCTACAGGTGGGTGTCACCCCATCAACAAAGAACTTCGAGAAAACACTGACTATACTCTTCGTCGCACCTCAACACATAGTGAATATCATGCTTGGCCAAATCACACAACTCTCGATTCTTCTTGTGATGATTGCGCTGTTTCTTCTGCAGTCCTCGTCCAAACCTCCGCTTGCTCAGTCCGTTATTGTGGGGTTCCTCGTTGGAATTGCATCAACGCTCAAACCATTCTTTCTTGTTCTGATACCATTTCTGGCTCCAGTGACTTTGTCGGGTCGATTCGGCATTAGTGCGTCACTTAGACAACTCTCCGGTGTAGTCCTAGGACTGTTTCTATCAATGCTTCCTAACATCGCCTACTTCTTTGTATACCCCACAGCACTTGATGGATTCTTTCAAGTCAATCTTGTAGAGAGGCTCTCTCATCATCACAGCACAAGCATAGCACAACTCATTGTGGATCTGCTCTTCTTCCTTGACATTGAATCGCTTCAGACCGTCATCATCCTAGTATTAGGTGGATTCATCTTCCTGAGAAGTTATGCAACATTCATCAAGACCCCTGAGTCACAGAAGAAGTACCTTCATCACTTCACAGACATGATATTCCTCATTCTTCTGGTCTATCCTGATTCATGGTTCTTGTTCTTGGCAATCCTGTACGCCTTTCTCGGTCCATCGATGCTTCAGCTATATGGCTCACAGAGCATTTCTCAGGAGGCGACTCGAACTCTTGATGTTCTATGGTCAGGGTCGAACAACTTGATTGCTTTCTTCTTCTTTGGTATAATTCTTCATTACCTAGTACTTGGGCTCGACCCTATCAACCCAATTTGGTTGGCAATTCTCTATGTGTTGTATCACAGGGTCTCTGGTGATGCTTTGATAGAACCTCGACCTATTCGGAATTGAGAAACTCGATTCACAGATCTTTACTACCCTCCAGTCAGCAACTAACCACGAGATTCTTATTGTGGTCTAAAACAATGTCTGCGATTATTATGACGCAAGCGGAACCTATGGAAACATCCTCTGGCTCACCGATCTCATTTCCATATCTGAAGAGGTTCAATCTCTACGCGGGAATTCTGCATTTAATCACTGGGATACTTATGCTGTTCCTGGGTTTGACCCTAGAATGGGAACAGGATGTCTATACAATCTATCTGGATTTTCAGATTATCAGCCTAGATCCCTTCGAGATCCTTGTTCAACCCACACCTGCTGTGTTGTTCACGTTGACCAACATCGGGGTCATTCTTGCATCATTCCCACTGATGTCTGCACTTGCTCATTTCCTGATTGCCTATCCCCTGAATGACAAGTACGTAGCTAACCTCAAGAAAGGGATGAATCCCTACAGATGGTATGAGTACTCAGTCTCGAGTTCTGTGATGATTTTCCTTATCACATTTCTCTTGGGAATCTGGGACTTGTGGTCACTAGTCATGATTGTTGTACTAAATGCAATGATGATAATGTTCGGCTATCTCATGGAGATAGTCAATCAATACACCGAGAAAACGAAGTGGAGTCCCTTCGTTCTTGGATGCGTATCTGGCTTCACTCCATGGCTTGTGCTATTTGGTTATTTCACTGCAGCAATCAGCGTGGCTGAAACTCAACCACCGACCTTTGTCTACATTATCATCTTCATGTACTTCTTCCTGTTCAACATCTTCGCATTGAATATGCTTCTACAGTACAAGAAAGTCAGCAAGTGGAAGGATTACCTATATGGAGAGAGAATGTACATCGTTCTGAGCTTGGTAGCCAAGACCTTGCTTGCTTGGATCGTCTTCGCTGGGATATTCGCTCCCTTCTAGCACATTAGGAAAAAGAGTATGATGAATTCGGAAGCATTCATCATACTCATTCTCTATTTCAAGAAACTTGACTCCATAAAATCACTAGTACCGACGAGCTTATGTGAGACCCCATCCATTACCCGCTATCGCGTGATGTAGGGTCCAGAGGATGTACGAACACTTCGAGCCCTCTGAGAGAGTCTTCGTTGACCGAGAGGAGTATCTCAACTGGATGGCAGAGGCACTTGAGCGCTGCAAGGAACAGAGCGTCGTTCTCCATCTACGTGGGATTGGGGGGATAGGGAAGAGCTCACTCTTGGACTATTGGAAGAGCACAATTCACGAAACTATTCGTCTTGACTGTGAACAGTACGCGGACTTCTATGGCCGTCTGAATGTGGTTGCCAAGGGCGCAGTCCTTCTCGGCGTGAATCTCCGAAGATTCGATGTTCTCTGGCAGATTAGGCAACGGTTTGTCGAGGGAGTAGAGCCGGTAAAAGAGAAGGGCAGAGAATGGGCTAAGGAAGTCGTGATGGCCATTCCATTCATTGGCTCTCTGGCAAGCATAGGTAGTGCAATTGGTGCCATTGGGGCAAAGGTTAGTCCGAAGCTCAAAGGAAGGTATGGCGAACTAGGCGAATGGCTACAGACACGTCTTGGCAAGGACTATATCCAGCGACTATTGGAAATACTCTGGAAGGAGCCAAGGCACGCCGAGTTCTTGTATCTCGATGCTCTACTTGAAGATCTGAACAGGCGAAAGACATCTGGAATGCCTATTCTGTTCCTGCTCGACCAGTTCGAAGACGTCGATAATGAGAAACGCCGATGGCGCTTTCGTGGCAAAGAGATTACCGAGGCCGAGCTCTGGTATGTGTTCCTTAGCTCGCTCTTGAACTGTGTCGGAGTCTTGGCAAGCAGACAGGCCTTGCCCAGCCAGACAATCGAGGACATCAAAATCGAGGAGTCTGAGCTGACAGAACTTGATAGAGATAGCTGTATCAAGTTACTTAATCAACGTCAGATTGAGGGCCTTGGACTTCGGGATAGAATCGTCAGTGTGAGCGGTGGAAACCCCTTTGTGATAGGTGCGATCTGCGACCTTGCAGACTCTGAAAGCCTCTCGCTCAGTGATGTAGAAGACCTGCGTGCAGACACCCTTGAGGCGGTGCGACTCAGGACGTGGAGAAGACTCTTTGGTCAAGAACACGACCTTCTAGACTTGACCGACAAGGCTGGTCTAATGCCCTTCTTCGATAGGAGAACAATGACCATTGTTGCACCCGGTATGAGGACAGATCACTGGGACAGGTTAATCCGTTTGAGTTTCATCAGAGAATGGGGGGACGGAACTTGGGTGCTCCACGATCTTGCTAGAGATCTCATCGTGGCTGAGCTTGGCCAACGGCTTCAAGAATCGACAGATGAGATGGCTGAATCTCTAGAGAAGGCCTCGACCTCAGAGTCGGACTACTCCTTACTAGGACTAGCTCTATCAGTCCGCGCCCTGGCCGCAGAAAGAGGCGCATTAGCTGAGCTCGGATCCATTGTTTCTGACCTTATGTGGAGGAATGAGTTCTCCAACGCACTAACTCTTCTGGATGCTGTTAGAATCGACACCCAAGAGAGCCATGTCGTGATGCAGGGTCTGAGAGGATCCGTATTTACCCACTTGTTCAGAGTGGCCGACGGTGAGCACGCTCTTAGGGAGGCGCTTGAGATATCTCGAGAGCTTGGAGAGAAGATTCCAGACGAGATCTTGGTGCACGTTGCGCGAACGCTTAGCTTTCTTGGTTTCTTGCTCTACCAAACCGACAGAGTGCCAGAGGCCGAGGAATCCTACCGAGAGGCTCTCGCAATCTATAGGGAGCTGGACGAAACAACACTGGGTCGCCGCCCTCAGGATATGGCCTGGACACTCTTCAATCTCGGTTGGCTCCTGATGGCAGTCAATAGACTAGAAGACGGTGAGAAAGCATCTCGAGAAGCACTTCAACTCTATGAGAAATCAGTCCCGACTCCACTATACGACCCTATGAGAGGGATTATGATCTCCCAGCGAAACATCAGTACAGCACTATTTCTCACAGGCAGGCTTTCAGAAGGGGAAAAGATTCTACGAGAGGTCCTAGGAATCGGCCGGGAGCGTGCCAGTAAGAAACCAGACAGTCTCTCTGATGTTCGCGATCTCGGTGTCAGTCTTCTCAATCTCGGAGAATTACTGAGATACATACACAGACCACTTGAAGCGATTGATCTTTTCCAAGAGGCACTTCAGTTGTGGCGGGGACTGGCAAAGAAGGAGAGCGAGGTGTTCTTACCCACGGTCCCATACGCTCTCAACAGTCTAGCGGTGCCGCTTACACAGACTGGTAATTACTCAGAGGCGGAGGACGCATATCTAGAGGCATTCGACATCTATGGAGAACTTGCCGAAAAGGCACCTGACGCCTTTTCGAAGGAAGTCGCCTGGACTCGTCATGACTTCGCAGTTCTTCTCAGGCGAACTGGGAGAGCATCAGAGGCCGAAGTAGAACTGCGCGAGGCTCTTAAGACTCACAGGGAGAATTCTGCAAAGTCCCCCGACAGATTCGACCACCTTGTATCTTGGAGCCTCAACAATCTTGCAGTTCTTCTCAGACAGACCGGGAGAAGTACAGAGGCAGAGGAAGCATACCGAGAGGCACTTGACACGGCAAGAGAGATCAGTCATAAGGCTCCAGAGGTCGTGTTTCTCGCCGACCTTGTTGCCACCGTTCTTAGCAATCTCGCTGTTCTTCTCAGACAAACTGGGAGAACAACGGAAGCGGAGGCGGCTCTCTTGGAGGCCCTGAAGATGAGGAGACAGCTTGCTGATAGGTCCCCCGGACATTTCCTCCATCGTGTTGCGACCACACTCAACAATCTTGGTGTCCTGTTGGCTGAAACAGACAGGGCATCAGAGGCAGAGGTCACAATCAGTGAAGCACTCGAGATTCGCAAAGAACTTGTCAAAGAGTCACCAGCTGTTCATGGTCCCGGTATTGCATCGTGCCTCAACAACCTCGGTACCATTCTCAGCCGAACTGGTCGAATACCGGAGTCAGAGGAAGTCTATCGCGAAGCAATTGATGTCGGAGAGCAACTGGTCTCGAAGGCACCGACGGTCTATCAAGATGTACTGGCAACGCCTCTCTGCAACTATGCACTTCTGTTGTCAGCCATAGATAATAGAGAAGATTCCCTACAGAATACTACGACCAGACTGAAGGAGCTTGGCATCGGCAGTCTACCTGAGAATGAGATTTGGTCAGAGGACGAGGACGAAGAAATAAACCCTGCAGGGCCCGTCTGACACACTCCAAGGTCTATCATGACCAGCCAGAGGTGTATTGAGGAGGCTCATCGCTCTGCTCATATGATTTAATATCTAGTTGTCTAGAAACACTCTAGCTCAAAATCCACAGTAGAGCATCGTTCGGGGATGTATCAGGAGAGATTAGCATGACCAATGACGAAACTCCACCAACTCTAGTGCCGACCTCTGGTGTTCGATTCGAAGACCAAGTGAGAGTTATCAGGGCCTATGTTGTACTGAGCAACAATGGAACTGAACCTGTTCATCTCAAAGAAGTCAAGGGGATAACGAGATTGGCAAGGTCCCAGATCTCCGGCCTCAACTCATACATGGTTCAGCTTGGTCTATTAGAGCATGTGAGTAGAGGACACTACAAGCCAACGTCGGCTGCAGTGAACCTATGCAGCAGTGCCCCTGGCGAGGAGGACTTCAGTCAAGTCACAGAAGTCCTTGAGAAATCGGCCCTATTCTCATTGGTTCAGCAGTACTTGAGAGTCCATGGAGGCGGGTCGAGTTCAGGACTGATTGAGTACATCATGGAGAAGGCAGGAACCGGGGAAACATATCGAGTACAGAGCGCAGTGGAGTGGCTCATCAGAGCAGGGTTGGTTGAACGGGACAAAGAATAGAATCTCAGAATGGAGGGCTTCTAGTCCCTCAGCCTTTCAATCACACACATTACAAGACACAACATCCCGAATCATGCATACGAAATGTAGACAAATAACCAACAGAAGGTATATATTCGTATACACATAATCGGCATCAGGCACATATTGTGAAGAGAGCCAGGTGGTCTGAAAACGAAGAATCACACTAGGCCTTCCAACAATTGTCCGAAAAGATCTAGTCAGGAGCGGGAATAGAATGGGTGTAATTGACAAGAAGTTTGCAGGTTTAGACGCTCTGTGCAAGTACTATCAGGAACTTGGAATAAAAGCGTCTGTAATTCCGGATAGAAGCCTTGAAGCAATAGAGAAGGGCTTAATCAGGCAAGATAAGGGCTACATAAAAGTAACAGGACAGAACTTTGACCTTGTGACTATACGGATGAAGGGAACGACTTCTGGCTCGTACGACCTAGGTAAGATCCGCGGCGTCCCGATAGCAACGAAGCAAAAGATACCGTTTGAATACCACCACATAGTGCGAACTGATTCCGTTGATGAGAAGGCGATAGCAGCCAAGCTCAAGAAGAAGACGAAGGGGATCACCAGCAAGGAGGTCACGGATGTATCTTGGGAAGGGGGCCAGTTTGCATCATCACTCAACTCAAACACTGAGCTCAACAAGTCTATCATGAGATTCATTGAACCCGAGGACGGAATCAAGGTTGAACCCGACAAGAAAAACAAGATCATCAGAATAGTGTTCTCCAGACCTTCAGAAATCAAAAGCGGTCTAGTGTACGGATTCAAGTTCAATAGGAACCTGCTTCCAAAAGAAGCTGTGACCGTTATGGATAACATAGCTGGACTCGCACGTAAGACCACAAGTGGCAGACGCTAACTTGAATGGCCAGACGATTAGAAATCGAACCAAGCAATCTCGAAGTAGTCTTGGTATTACTTCGAGATTGTGTTTGTCTCATACAGAATGTAACGTGCCACTATCGCTCGTATCGCTGCGCTTAGGTTCGCGTATATTCCTTCTTAGACAAGCTTGTCAATACCTTCAATGATTCTGACAGGTATCACTTTCACCTTTAGGGTCCCCATTCATATGCATGGACTGAACCCCAGCCTAGTCCTCTCACTAGGCCTATATGATGGTGAATACAACCAACTTGGAGTACTCAACGACTATCCTCTACCAAGGAGATTCCTCTTTACTGAGTCCGACCTAGAGTCTTAGTCCCTATGTGTCAGGGCCATACTCAAGGCCCTGGCCCTTCCTATTCTTCAGCAACTTGAGGGCCACCAGCACTGCCTGGGCATTTACCTCACTCACTTGATTCTGAAACGTCTTGAAACCGTAAGCGACGGCTTTTCAGGTTCATCATGAACCTCTGGGTCCCAGTACAACTTGTCGCAGAAATCTCCGCTGAACAATATCTGCGTTCGTCGTATCTGAACATGGATAGTCTGGTCCGGACTGGTTTTACGGGGCCTGGACTAGGACTTCAGGACGTTTACGTATCTAGGTGGAGCTCTGCTGAAGCAGGTGTTGAACCAGTCAAGGAACGGTTAGACTCATATTCAAGCTACATCTCACGAAAACGGGGAGATTGTAATGCAGGCAAAACCAGTCTTCTTGTTTACCACGTTAGTAGGTCTCTTCTTTGGAATTAGCCTCATGCTATTTCCAGAGATGGTGTTAGATATGACAGGGGCATCCTATCTCAGTGGAGGTCTAGGCATGGCCCGACATGCAGCCTCATGGATACTGCCGGCAGCCATCTTTGCCTTCCTCGTTCGAGATATGGAGCATTCAGACACGAGGCAGGCGATATTCATCTTCTTTGATCTCGCGTTCTTACTGATGGTCATTGTCGAGCTATACTCATACCTCATGGCCATTGTGAGTGTCATGATATGGGGAATCATCGCACTTCATGTGCTCTTTGTGATTCTCTATACCTATCTGTTCATTGAGAATCGCTAGCTCCAACCAAGTCAGACGAAACCTAACCGGGACCTGCAAAGATTCCCTTATGGATATCATAGGCACGACCAAGCATCACGAAAATGATGAATGTGAGAAGCAGTACATAGACGGCGGCCCAGTCTATTGGAAGTAGTACTCCTAGCAAGAGTCCAACGGCGAAGGCTGCTTGTAGCTGGGCCCAGACTTCCATGTGGTTTCTTGCCTCAGAGAGGAGACCCAGCTCTTGGTCACTTAGAGATTCAATCTCCCTCTTGGTCGCAACTTGAATGTAGTACTCAAAGAGTGTATATCGATTAGGCCCAGAGTGAAATGCTACTCCAAGAACGATAGCCAGCACAGCAAGAATCATCTTGGGCACCGTTGCGACTAGGCCAACTGTGCCCATGACACCAGCGAGCCCGATGATTATCAAGAAGAAGATCAACATAGGCCTCCCACTTAGGAAAGCGCCGAGTCCTGGCCTCCATTCATTTGGGGGTCTAGGCATGCTCATGAGTTCCGCGTCGATGTTCCTAGGAACCTCCAGAATCCTTCCGATCGTTTCTCCCTGTTCCAGAACCCTGTCAGCTCTCTTGTTGGACTGTACTCTGACGTACGCTTCGCCAACCATGGCCACCAAGACAATCGCTGTGAATATGTCGACGGGCTCCATCCTAACCATCATTGACTTCTACCAATCATTGCATATTAACAGTGTTCTATTTCCAGATCATGTGCAGGACCGAGAGTCACGAGAGATGCCGCATTGGCCCTCCCTCCTCTCTGTTTTGAATGGAGCATCGAGTCTTCTCATTGTGCTACACGAAACAGAACTTCAGAAGTCCTGGTATCTGCATGTCACATAACTGCTCAGCCATGGAAATTCATCTCGTTTGGGGAAGACGGAGCACCCAATCCAGTGCATGGTCCATTCCTAGGTTGCTGTGAAACTACGGCTTTTATTCCCCAAGATGGATGACGATATAGGTATTCGAAATTGATCCAGATAAGCACGCCAAGGACATTAGTCTGTTCACTCATTGTCATATCCTTGCTGGGAACAATCCCACTCTACCCGAATCCAGCTACTGATATCTCCGAATCGATGAGCGCCAGTCTTGCATCTGTCACACGAGATTATTGGCCCACAGAAGATTGGATAACAGACGTTCCCGAGAATCATGGAATGGATTCGGGAAGACTTGAGGAAGTTGAACGTACCATAGACCGCATGGACTACGCCATTGATTCTGTGGTTGTAGTCAGAGAGGGCTATCTTGTGTACGAGTACTATGGAGAGGATTGGGACGCTGACTACCGCCACATGATTCAATCATGCACAAAGTGCATCACCTCCACACTCGTGGGAATCGCCATTGACCAAGGCCTCATCGAGAGCGTGAATTCGACGATGATGAGCTTCTTCAATGATTGGACGATTCAGAATGTCGACGACCGAAAGACGAACATCACAATTGAACATCTGCTTACATGGACAGATGGAATGGAGTTCCACGAGAACGACTATCCCTATAATGACCCAAGAAATGACCTTGGTCAGATGTGGGTGAGCGATGACGCTCTCCAGTATTGCTTGGACCGTCCAATGTGGAACGATTCTGGACAGAGTTGGTGGATGAACTCTGGAACTCTGATAATCCTTGGTGGAATCATTGAAATCCAGTCGGGCATGTCAATCCTCGAGTATGCGCATCAGTATCTCTTTGAACCCCTCGGAATTGACAATGTATATTGGTCGCAAATTGGAGGTGGAGCAGCTGGAGGTTGGTACCATACTGATGGAGGGCTCTATCTCACGGCGCGCGACTTTGCTAAGTTCGGTTATCTGATGCTGAACAACGGGACTTGGGATGGAGCTCAGATTGTATCAGAGGAATGGGTCGCTGAAGCCACTACCCCCAGAATCACTACCGGCTGGGGCGGCAGCTATGAACTCATGGGATATCAGTGGTGGTACTGGCCTAGTCAGAGAATATACTCGGCTCACGGACACTATGAGCAGGCAGTCTATGTATCACCAGGACACGACCTAGTGGTTGTCTTCAATGGGAATGTCCCGGATGGAGAATTCTATCCGGCAGACTCACTCACAATAGAGCAGATAATCCCCGCAATTGATGGTGAGTCATCCCCTCTGCCTGGCTTTGTGTTGGTTCTTGGTGGATTTGCTGCAGTTGCAGCTACAACTGTTATTGCCACTCATGTTTTCAGGAAACGGAATTCAGGAAGTCCAGCTAGTCTTACGTAAGGACTGATGCAAAGAGGGCAAGAATAGCAGGGGATTCAGTCAAGATTTGGAACACGTGTTCCAAGGAAACTCACTCCATGACTTATCTCTGAGTTCATTGCCAAAGAGGAAGTGCATGAGAAGATGAACAGAACGGCAAACCTGATATCCAATGCAGGAGAAGGTGACATATGACACGTGAATACTCCGAGGGAGCACGCGCAATGATTGCCTGGCTCGTCTTTCTAATCCTTCTCTCTGCGGCGGTCAGTCTATTCATTGCCGCTCTCGGCGTGATGGAGAGCAATCTCATCGTATTGTCGATTGGAGCCGTCCTCCTACTGGCCACTCTCGTCGCTGCATTATACGGTTATAGGGCACTCTACGGTTCCAACACGAATCAATAGTGTGGTTCATGCCGTCTGCGTGACATCCTGATTCCTTTGCTATAACCGTTGTTTCCCAATATCCCTGGTATAGGAAGATGGCCCAGTTTGCAGTCTCTCTCATGCTGAAGACTGATTCTGCACCTGTTTCTTGGAAGTGACTACATCATATTAGCGAGTTCCTCACCTATTTGCCTGAATGTCCCTTCAGCACCCTCTTCGAGTGGCCCCTCATTGCCTAACACAATAGCTGACCTAGCCGACTCTGCAATGTCAAAGCCAAGGTTCTTGAGTCTCTTCTCAATCTTTCCACCGGCGGATCCGGCCATCCTACTCTTGAACTTCGTGTCAAATGCAAATGCCTTCTTGCCGCTCAGGCCCTCAAGACCCTTCAAGCGCTCAAGGAAATTCTTTGCGGGTTTCGATATATTCCAGGCGTGCACAGGAGTTCCTACACACAAAAGGTCAATCTTGTCCAACTCGTCATACTTGACCTCGTCAACCTTAGCAGTGTCCGTTTCAATCCCGCCGCTCTGTAGACCTGCTGCCAATGCTTTCGCTATCTTCTCAGTATTACCAAACTTGCTATAATAAACGACTAGAGCTCTTGTCATTGGTTTCACCACAAGCACCTTAGACTGTCCCCTCATATAATCCCGCCGACACAGAGGCAATCTCAAGCAGGCGTTCTGAGCACGGATATTGAGGTCCGGAAAACTGTCAAGGAGTCACTTTCCTCTTTCTTCATGACGCTGGTTCGTACTACAGTTCTCAGACGAATCGATATACGGCCCTCGTTATCTCCTGCGTACTCAGTAAGTGTGAAAAGCTAGCGAACAGACCACAAAGCTATGGATGACTACACATTCACCACGCACTTCTCCAAAGACCAACAGGGCAAAGACGCCATCCAGGAGGGGCAGGCAGTCCTGTTCTCCGGACTTGAGAGCAACATCACCGAGAAGACCGGCATCACTCAGTTCGGCCAATCGATAGCGGTGTTCATGAGAAACGATGCAGGTGGGATCGTGGGCGGTATCATAGGCAACACGTTTGGAGGATGGTTGGACATCTTCCTTCTATGGGTCGAGAAGTCTTTGAGAGGTATGGGCTATGGCTCTAGGCTCATGGATATGGTGGAGAGTGAGGCTGTCAGCATGGGATGCACGAACGCTCATCTGGACACGTTCAGCTTCGAGGCACGAGCCTTCTATGAACGACTTGGATACGAGATGTTTGCAGTGTTGACGGACTATCCAGAGGGACACTTAAAGTGTTTCTTGAAGAAGCGACTGGTTTCATAATCAAGCGAAGGAATCTGGAGTTGCTCAAGCCTATGGGTCCATGGGTTACTACTGCTCTCTTCCAACGTGACATAGACTGTCTTTGTCCTCTGGTTCCGGGTCGTGTCATAGGTGACTTGCTAGTCAGGAAACATCTCTAGCAGCATTCTGACTGTCGTATCGACAAACTTAGGGCAAACCTCCCTGAAGTGTCCCTTCTCAAGAGCCTTTGTGAATGCTTCCTCATCGCTCATTTCCACGCCCGTTAGGTCATCACAGATGATTGTACCGAACTCTTCTGTGAATCTAGCCGAGAATTCCTCCACAAGACGACATGTGATAGCCTTATGCTCTCTCGTATCGGCGACTGTCTTACCTGTCAACAGACCAATTACAATGACGGCCCCCGAAACCGCCCCACATTGCTGACCACTGAAGCATATACCTCCGCCAAACCCTGCAGCAAGTTGAGTTGCGCCATCGAAGTAGAGTCCTTTGTGCTCTAAGACTGATTTCACTACTGACTGTGCACAGTTGTACTCACCGAGAAAGTACGTTAGTGCTGCACTTACTGTACTGGGGGACGTCATGCTACTGAGCCTCTATTACGAAAGACAAGTCGGCGCAGAGCATAATGAGCTAATAAGTCGTTGCTGTGGATTATGGACGACTATCGACGATTCGGTACTGTTCTAGGCGAAGATCACTTGCAACAGGACTCTGGAAATGGCAGAGAAGTAATTTGAAGGTGAGCCTTTCATTCTATGTCATAAGGTGTAATTGCCAGAAGATTGGCGGCATTGTCAAGACTGCTAGTACTTTCTCTTTCCGTCTACAATAGAAGTGTGCCTAGATTCAGAAACAAGAGGATGATGATAATGATAACAGCAAGTCCAATCACATATCGTTTTCTACCAAGGGCTTCTAGACCATCTTCCATTCGTTTCATTCCTCTCCAACGAGGTGACGAATCATAGAGACCCCGCATGTACTCCTCGAGTCTTCCTTCCCTGCGATACTTAGCCATGGTGCTTATCTCAGGTCGTGTAGAGATAAAGAACAAAGACAGAACCAACACAGAGTAAATGACATACACTGGGTCGAGAGTCCTCAGCCAAAGCCAAGGCGGCATGAACAGGAGCCAGCTCACGTAGGCCATCATCATATTACCCACAACAAACAACCCGAAAAGAATCCCTACAATTGGAAGTACAATTGCAGCCAACCAGTCTACAATAATCAGGCCCCCAAAGATGACTGAGAATCCACGACCCCCTTGAAATCTATGGTAGAGGGGATAGTTATGTCCAATCAGCGCAGCCACTGATATGACCAGATGGTATGATTCTGTCGGATAGAGAATGAATCGAAATATGGCCATTGGAACAGCGGCCTTGGCCATGTCCATTATCCCAATGGCGATACCTCCTCTGGCCCCAAGGATCATCGAGGCCGCATTTGCACCAAATATCTCCACTCTTGCACTCTCTTCGGCACCTTCAACAGGAATCTCAAGTTCCGAGATTTCCCTGTCAGCTCCAGCCAGTCTGAGGCCGATTCTGGCAAAGGAGATTGACCCCGCGAGATATCCTATTAGTGCACTGACGATGAAGATTAAGGGGTCCATATTCTAATCCTCCATTATCTGCACTTCACCATTATAGCCATCTACTGCAACGAGGATGTCATCCTTAAGACTCATTGCACCAGATACTGATACAACCGCGGGAATCCCATATTCTCTTGCTACGATTGAACAATGGGAGAGAATGCCTCCAGACTCTGACACAACTGCTGCAGCTTTGGAGAATAGGGGCGTCCAACTGACGTCAGAATACGGAATAACCAATACATCCCCCACCTGAATCTTATCAAAGTCACTAGGTCCATTGACAACTCGCGTCGGCCCGATATAGTGTCCTCTAGAAGTAGCCACTCCTTCTAGGTTTCGGAGCACCTTGCCCTTGAACAATGCAGTTTCTGGTAATTCATTGTAGATCACTTCAGGCAGTGAAACATCTCTATACCGTTGAACTTCCTCTCTACGCTCCAGAATCACTTTGCGTAGGTGGTCCGCTCTTGATGGATCGTCTAGAATCAGCTTGACCTCGTCATATGTCAAATAGAAGATGTCATCCTTGTGCTGGAGATATCCCCTTTGAATCAATAGACCCTCCAGCCTTTGGAAGAATCTTCTAAACAACCCATAGCCATACGTGTAGAGATGGTTCACCGATTCACGATACTCATGATATCTGGCCGCCCGGTTGTATATCATCCTTAGAATGCCGCTCTCCTCCAATGCTGCAGCCAACCTGGTCTGACCCTCATTGTACTCAGGTACGCTACTTGTGGAAACATGGTCAGCGACCATTCTCATAATCAGCGTTGGGTCTTCCCTCCATGTTGGTTTTGAGAAATCATTTCCACTATCACTAAGGTGTCCAAATCGCTGGACAAATCTACCAAGGAGTTCCCCAAAGCTTCCTAGCTCATCAGTCCCAATAGCCTGCATCCAAGTCATGCCAATGAGAAGTTCCTGTCTTGTCGAATCAAGTGAGTCATATTCCTCTCTCAGGCGCTCCAGCTGCTGCTTGGGATCAATAGGACTGAGCCGCTCGCTGGTTTCCACAAATCTGACTCTATCAAACGAAATACCTCTCTTCTCGAGTTGCGAGCGCAACATCATGTTGTATAGGCTGTTCAGTAGTTGAGAGACTATTACGTAGTATGATGAATCAGTATTGAGCTCGAACAATGAATCGATGACTCCAAGAATCTTTGACTCGTCAAGAGAAGCTGTGTCCAGAGCCGCGGCTTCCTGATAAGCTGTCTTCCGGTTCCGAAGGAATATCTCGATGTTCTTGGAGAAGAACAGCTTGCGTAGAGCGGCCAACAGCATTCTTGGCAGATACCTGAGAGTTCTAGGACCAGGTCTGAACACAGGTCGTCCTTCCTCAACAGTTTCGATACCTGCAAGAATCTCAAGCGCCTCCCGAGGCATGCCAAGCATTTCGAAGATATCGCCGACTATACCCATGTTGAAGTACGCGCGGTAATAGAACGACTTCGCGAGGCTGTCTATGTCTATGGTTTCAGCCTTCTTTCCGATCATCTCTGTGAAGAGTCGTTTCCAAGAAGTATTAACGACTGGTATATTCACAGACCAGACAAGTGGCAATATGATGCCAGGAAGAAACTCTCGGGAGATTCGGTTCGAATAGATATTCGTGTTTCTCAGGGTTGTTATCTCTCTCAACTGCAACCAAACGATACGCTCACCATCATACGCCCATTCAAGGTCAATTGGAGAGCCAACAGCAGCAGCTATTTTCTTTGCAGCCTCTATGACACTAAGAACGGTCTGTTTGCGAGATTCTCTCGCGGACGGGCAATCAATCCAGTTTTCCCATTTGTACACCCATCTCTCAGGCGTCACACCTCCTTGGACTAGTGCATCACCATATCCATCTACTGTTTCAACTATCGCCTCGTCAAGTCCTGTGATTGGATTTCTCGTGAAGACGACCCCGGAGAATTCGGGCTTGACCATCTCTTGAATAAGGACAGCCATCTTAAGATGAGGACCAGCATGACCAAGACCGGACTTGTAGGCTGCGGCACTCTCTCCCCGCGCTGAATCCCATGTACGTTTCACGGCCTCCGTGACGCTCTCAAGCCCCCTCACATTCAATTGAGTTTCAAATTGCCCTGCAAATGAGTACAAGGATGAATCCTCAACATTCGCAGACGACCGCACTGAATAGTGCTTATTCTCGTCGAGAACGCCGCGTAGCAGCCTAGACATGTTCAGCATTCCCACATCATTGTCAGCAGAATACTCATCGAAAGACTCGAAGGGAATTACGAATGTCTCAGGGACAGCATAGCCCATCTTCTTCAATAGCGACAGATTGTACGCCTTCGTACCGGCATTGGTGTGTTTCGTGATTTGAAACAAAGGTATGATGGAGATTGCCTGGTCCATATGACTACACACCTATTCATGCCGCAGTGCGTCGACGGGTTCCATCCTCGCCGCTCTCCAAGCTGGGTAAAGTCCAAAGACCACGCTTATCATGACTCCGAAGACTAGAGAGTTGATGAAGAGTGAGAGATCAAACACAGGCCTGATGGTAATCTCTCCCAGGACTGTATTGTAGGTCCCTGTTGTGAAACCCTCAAGAAGACCAAGCTGATCGATGGACAACGCTAATGCTGACCCTGTCAATATGCCAAGGACTGAGCCGACTAGCCCTATCACTAGTGCCTCATTAAGAAAGACCCCTAGTACGGTACGTTTCTGCATGCCAAGGGCCTTAAGAATGCCAATCTCCCTCGTTCGCTCCATAAGTGAAGTCAGCATTATGTTCATGATACCGACGCCTGCCACAATGAGCGAGATGGCAGTTATCGCAGACACAAAGAGTTCAATGGTTGAAATAATCGAAGATATGGCATCAAGAACTGACTTGGGAGTGATGACCTGAATCTGGTTTCCAAAGGCATCTTCTATTGCCTCTGATGTGTCCTCGATGACTTGCTCATCACTGGTAGTCAACTGGACAATGATTGTACTCACTTCATCAGTCTCAAAGAACTCCTCAGCGGTACCTATGGGCACATAGAGTCCAATGTCAATTGGGCCTCCTATGTTCGTTCCACCTATCTCTCCCAGAATGGCATCGATTCTTCCAGTATAGGTTCTGTTCTCAATCTCATAACCAAATCGAGTCGTGTATGTTATGTTGATCTCATCTCCAACGAAAGTCAACATGCTGCCATTCTTCCATGGGTCATTCACTCGAGCACCAATGATCACAGATACATTGTCCGGAGCAGAAGGGATTGAACCGGAATCCGCAACGAATGTGTTTGAGAATATCGCTGAATAGGTCTCAAAGTCGACCCCAGTCACTCCGAGTATGTATTCTCGGTCTCCAATATAGACCGCACACGTTCTTTGAAGCAATGCCACTGAATGTCTGACATTCTCAATACTGTTGATGTTCTGGGTGTCGTTGAGGTACAGCTGTAGGTCTGACTCTGTGTCAACAAAGCTGATGCTCTCGGTTGTCACGATGAGTGTGTCAGAACTGAAACCCTCCTCAAATTGCGTACTGACAAGAGTCTGAAAACCCGAACTCAAAGACACAATGGAGATTATGGCAGCAATCCCGATAGTGACTCCCAGAACCGCCAGACCCTTTCGCATCTTCCTTCTCTTGATTGCACTGATTGCATAGGAGAACGTGTCGCGTACAAGCAACTATTCTCACACCTCCTTCTTGATTTGTCCATCAAGTAAGTGGAGGACACGAGAGGCGTATTTTGCCATGGAGTGATCGTGTGTTACCATGACAATTGTCATCCCGTGTTTCGCGTTCAGGTCTTTTACAAGTGTCATCAATTCGTTTGCTGTCTTTGAGTCGATGTTCCCTGTAGGTTCGTCCATCAGAAGGAATCGCGGCTTTGCAGCCAAGGCCCGTGCAATCGCCACTCTTTGTCTCTCGCCACCGGATAGTTCAGAGGGCTTGTGCGTCATTCTGTCTTCTAGTCCAACCAAATCGAGAAGTTCTTCGGCCACTTGTCGCCTTGTTGATCGTGGAACATTCGCGATGGAGAGGGGCAGCTCCACATTCTCGCGAGCGGTAAGTCTAGAAACTAGATTGAAGAACTGAAAGACTATTCCAATCCTTCTTCTCAGAAGTGCCAATTCGGAATCGTTTAGATTCGAAACATCAGAGTCACCAATCCTTACTGAACCCGAGCTTGGTTTGTCAAGGGCTCCAAGTAGGTTGAGTAGAGTCGATTTCCCACTCCCGGAGGGGCCGAGAATAGCCACGAAGTCGCCTTTTTCAACCTCGAGATCTACTCCTTGTAAAGCATGAACAGGGATGTTTCCCAACATGTACTGCTTCTTCAAGTTCTGAGTCTGCAACACTGTTACCATTGTGCTCCCTCCCCAAGTTGGATTGGTGAAGCTAGGTTGCCTGTACCAGACAAGCCGAGAAAAAAGACTTCTGTCTGATACTTCTGTTCATGAGATTAAGGCCGAAGGCTGCAGCTCTCATCTGGTCAGGTCTTGCTCACAGAGTGTTAGGCTTCTTGCGCATAGGGCGGCACATACTCTTCATCACGACGTAAGAGATGACGTGCACAAAAGATACAGATGAGAGCAAGCCCAAAAACGGTGGCGCCTGGGAGGATAATCACCATGACCATCTCCACAACCGGATCACATCTGGGCCAGAAGATAGTCCGACCCACCCCTCGACATGAACCGGGTCTGGCCCCTCATTTTAGAACGCGACAAAAAAGGCGTCCGGTCTAGGAACCCTGAAGGCCATCGTACAGTTGCTTACGTGTGCTCGAACTTCGGTTGCAGAGGAATACTGCCCGAGAACCCAGCTCAAGTAGTTGTCTGCATCAAAGATGTACACTGTCATGTTGTCGCCAGACGTGACCTCCACGTCTATGTAGATAGTATGCCATATGTGAAGGTCGCTGAAGTTCGCGGAAACCCCTCTGACCTCAGGCTGGGCCCACAGGTCCACGTAATCAAGAGGGTGGAGATCGTTTTATTCGTGAACAGCAGCGGGACAGCTAGGTGACTGGACTAGCATATCAGTCGGGCCATGGTATCTGGGAGCTGCATATGCTAATGAGAGCACTAGAAGGGCCACAAGCAGCCTACGAATCAAAGTCCCAACCGGTTACATATAGAAGAAGGTATTGAATCTATACTTTTCTGACCAATACAAGACCACGATTCTCGTTCCTGAGAATTTACTTCGAGATTGGTGCCGTTGTAATCAGTCCAGCACAGTCCTATCTAGTTCGGTCTTGCTGTCGGTCCTACCTTAATGACCCACCAAGTGTCAGAGTCCGACATTCTTCTCGATACGTATCTTGCTAGCCCAATGAGAAGTACGAAGACACCCGCCAGCAGAAGAGCGAAGCCCGCTATGTAAGGGGTCGAGGCCGGCACATAGGTTTCCGCATAACCTGTAGGCGCCGTTCCCAAAGCCATGAGAACAGGTCCTATGATCTCAAGCACGAGGCCAAGCTGGAAAAGCCTGTCTGTCTTCAGACTGAGATTCTTCTGAGGCATAATTGCATCCTCATTACTCAACGATAATCCCCAATCATGGTATGAATCATTTGGATTTCAAGTCTGCGCTTCGAGTATGGATTCTTCAGTGTTCTATTATAGTCCTCGAAACTCGGCTCTGTGCATGCCCGCTCGGCAATAGTAGCCATCCTGTCATTCATTTGCCCGTCGTCTGAGGACAGCTACGACAATGGCTATGACTGCTACTCCTCCTACCCCTGTTCCAATGACAAACGTCATTGCGGGGTCGATGGCATCTGAATCAGTGCTTGTGATCGTGGTAGTTGTGGTAGTCGTTGTAGTACCAGTCTCTTCAAGGACTCTGACATCTATTGTTGCTGTACAGAAGTTGTCGTATGGGTCGTATGCAGTGATCTGCAGATAATGCACGCCGGGTTCAAGGGCCGTGGCGTTGGTTATGCGGGCCGTACTTCCCAGAGAGTAGTCACTGGCGGTGAGAGTGAAGTGGACTTTGTCACTGAGTTCCCAGCGCCCGATGCCCGAGAGGTCAATCACCGCAACTTGGTAATCAAGGCCGTCGCTGCACTCCAAGATCTGATCAGTTGGGATAATCAACCATCCGGGGGATGTAGTGTCAAGAACATTAACACGAAAGCTTGTCCGGA
>JAEORS010000124.1:0-6072 GCA_016840795.1 Candidatus Thorarchaeota archaeon
CAGCACCTATCAGCTTGGCTGCTTTATGTGCGGCTTTTGATATCTCATCAGGATTGCTTGTGGGTTCTCTCAGTCGAATAATGAGAGTTCCCATACGCTCGGCAGCTTCGACAATCTCACTCCTTCCACTGATACCGATACAGGAACGTACACTTGGCCAGATACTTTTCGCCCAGAGTACTAACGTTGCCGTGTGTCGAGATGCACCGAACTGTGGAGCTGTCAATGCCTTAACCTTGTCCTCAACTAGAGTTATTCGACCAGGAAAAGCAGCAACATCGGAGGTGGTATTTGCTGTTTCATCACAGGCTACAAGATTGAGTCGCACCTGTGGCATAAGCCTCCGGATTCCAGGAGCTTCTTCAAGCATTGCTAGGGCCTCTTGCATGTCCCCAAGGATTTCTGCTCTACCGGTGAAAGTAGCTTCACTCCCCGCAAGAAGGCCCGTGCAGATTTGACAGCTGAGTTCTCCAAGGGAGAGAACTCTCTCCCTATGCATCATGCAGATTGTCGATCCGATTCTAAGATACATGCAAGTGGAGCAGATCTCCCTTACCATAAGATCTGCCAAGGTGCTTCCCTCGATTATCATGTCACTTAGCTTCTCGGAGAGTGCACCGATGTGGTCAGCCAGTTGCCCCTCAGTGGTTTCATGACTCAGATACTTGCTGACAGCTGCCTGTGTTATGTTCAGCTTGCGGGCAATTTCATTCTGGGACATTCCCGCTTCTCTTAGTCTAGATGCCACGGAGGCCCTTACATATGGAAGGAACTCTCGCTGCACCATCTCGCAGGGGGGTCGCATCTCTATCACTCCTGAGGAAGCTATTTATCAGGGATTGGTTCTATAACAATGTTGTATAACTTTGATATAAAGGTGGTGTAACCTACGTCAGAATATCCCGTCAGAAGAGACCCAAGGACCACAATTGCCGCCATTACGATTGTGCTCGCCTTAGGAGTAACAGGAATCGTCTTTGTAAGCCTCCCGCCGCCTGCAAAGAGACCCACCCTAATGGTCTACACCTATGATAGCTTCATGGTGTGGGGTGATGATCCCGACACGATCGACAGTCGAGCGTTTGGGGGCTTCGAAGAGAGATATGATGTGAATGTGAGCATTCAAAGACTTCAGACGGACGCGAAGGGGATCATTACACGCCTTGGAGTTGAGAGCTCCAATCCGGTCGCAGACATCGTGGTTGGGATTGACAACATTCTCATCCTAGAACCCGGGGTGACGGACCTCTTGACCCCATTTGAGCCGCCCAATCTGAACGTGGTCAATCAGTCTTTCATCAATGCTCTAGACCCGGATCACTATATCACGCCGTTTGACTTTGGATTAGTGACGCTGATCTACAACAAGACTTCAATGAGTCCTGCGATGTACCCGCAGTTACTCAACCTAACCTTCCAAGACCTGGCAGACCCGACCTTTGCAGGTGCCCTCGTCACAGAGAACCCTCACCTGAGTAGTCCAGGACTGGCGTTCCTCCTGACGGAAATCACGGTCTACGAGAAGCTTCTGCTTCAGAACTGGACCGAATGGTGGATTGACGTCAACGAGTACATTGATGTCGAATCCGGGTGGTCAGAGGCATGGGAAGCTTGGTATTACGGCCCAACCAAGCACATTCTCAACAGCTACGGTACAGACCCGGCCTATTCGGTCTACTTCTATGGTGGGGAACCAGATACAGGGATTGCCCCAATCTACCACGATGGCGAGCATTATGCGTGGATGCAGGTTGAAGGGATGGGTCTTGTAAAGAATGGCCCAAACCCAGAGCTGGGCAGGCTCTTCATCGAGTATTGTCTGAATGAAACTGTGCAGTCACTGATTGCCACAAACAACTGGATGTTCCCGGTCAGAAGTCATGTTACTCTCGATCCTGCATTCATCCACGCGCTGCACCCAAGTGAGGTCAGCCTGTTGAATGAGCTTCTGCCAAGGGCTGAGATTGCCGCGAATTTAAACCAATGGCTCGATAAGTTTGATGAGATTCGAACACCCTAGGCGAGGAAAGAATCTTGGACCGGCGCTCCATACCTAGACTGTTGGCCATAGCAGCCCCCATTCTACTGCTATCCATCTTCTTACTGTACCCAGTTGCCAGCGTCATATTGGATGGGTTAGTATACGGTCCAGGCTCGTCGTTCACTGAGACCCTTGCTTCATCTGTCACTCAGCGAGTCCTTGGGTTCACTTTCGCCCAAGCAACATTGAGTACTTTGTTGGTCATTGGAATAGGTCTCCCCGGTGCGTTGATGATGGCGCGCGTCAGGATGCCAGGCAAGTCGATTCTAAGGGCGACGCTTATAGTTCCCTTTGTGCTACCGCCGATAGTGGTTGTTGTCGGTTTTCTCAGAGTCTTTGGCTCATTTGGACTACTCGACACCATTGCCATGTCTATCATAGGTACAACGGATAGTGTACTTAATCTCGCAACTGGGGTCGTTGGAATCGTACTTGCACACACATTCTATAATGTCCCACTGGTGATTGTGATGGTTTCCTCGGCTCTCGAAAGACTGAATCCAGAACTTGAGGAAAGTGCAGAGGCCCTCGGTGCGACGTCCTTCAAGAAGTTCAGGCACATCATTCTCCCTCACATCCGCGGAGCATTGCTGGCCGCCTCAATCCTAACGTTCCTCTTCTGTTTCATGTCATTCCCGATTGTGCTTGCCTTGGGTGAGGGGCGGTACATGACATTGGAGGTCAGGATATGGTATGCATTCAGGTCCTTTGATTTCGGAGAGGCCAGCTCCCTTGCTGCCATCCAGATTGCCACTACACTGGCATTGGCCTATTCTTATGTGAAACTGGGAAGAGTGGAGGACGTAGAAACAGGCAAAACCGCGGCGATTAGGACATACCGGCTTGACGAGATGGGTGTGGGCTACAAGGCGATGATCTTAGTCTACATGGGAGTGGTCGGCACTTTGATCTTTGGACCAATCCTAGCAATCATCCAAGCCGCAATATACGATCCACTTGGTGGAAGCTATACACTAGCCGGCTTCGCAAATCTTATCGAATCAGGCACAGGAGGGGGGCTTGTACCACTTGTGAATTCGTTGCTCTATGCAACTCTGGCAACTCTTCTCGCGGTATTGCTGGGAATACCTCTTGCCTATGCCCATCGTTCACGCAGGAGTGGAATCCCAACACTAGCCTCGGCAATGACACTACTACCATTGGGTGTATCTGCGATAACGGTTGCCTACGGGTTGATGCGGATGATTGCGGTTCCGCTCGGGCTTACGACGAACCCGTGGCTCCTAATCGTGATAGCACAGACAATCATAGGGCTTCCCTTCAGTGCTCGTGCGATTGAGATTTCGTTAAGAGGCATAGACCCCGAGATCATCGAACAAGCAGACTCGCTCGGAGCTTCGAGATTGCAGAGGCTGTTCTTCGTAGAGTTACCACTCCTCGCACCTGGCATCCTCGCGGGAGGAGTCTTCGCTTTTGCCATGGCCATTGGGGAGATGTCTGCAACGCTATTCATTGCCCTTGAACAGAATACAACGTTGGCGGTCGTAATCTACCAGTACCTCGGGGTAAGGAAATTCGTGGAAGCAGGAGCCGCTGCCCTAATGCTAGTCGCGATATGCTTTGCCGCCTTTATCTTGATAGAGAGACTCTCAGGAGACGGGAATGGAGGTGCTTTGTAGTGGTTAGTGTCGAGCTACAGGGTATGACAAGAAAGTTCAGAGACGGTACAAGCATTGGACCAATTGACCTTTCAGTTGAGGATGGAGAATTCATGACACTACTTGGCCCCAGTGGGTCAGGGAAGACTACCACGTTACGAATGGTGGCAGGTTTCATCATTCCTCAGTCCGGGCGCATTCTCTTTAATCAAGAAGATGTGACTCAGCTGACCCCCCGAGAGAGAAACGTCGGGATGGTCTTCCAGTCGGTTGCGCTGTTCCCGAACATGAATGTGTACCAGAACATCGCATTTGGATTGGAAATGGCCAACTGGAGCCGTGAGGACACAATCCAGCGAGTGGAAAGTCTTGCGGACCTTCTGGGAATCCGCAGACTTCTCAAAAGGAAGATCAACGAGGTGAGTGGGGGCGAGGGGCAACGAATTGCGCTCGCACGAGCTTTGGCAAGACAACCTGGGCTACTGCTACTCGATGAGCCACTCTCTGCTCTTGACCCACAGCTTAGAGAAAGACTGCAAATGGAGATTCGGAAGATTCAGGAGGAACTGGGAGTAACGACCATCTATGTGACTCATAGCCAAGATGAGGCTTTTGCCATCTCTGATCGCGTGGCAATTCTCAATGATGGCGTAGTGTGGCAGGTTGGTGATCCTCAGGACCTGTACGATAGACCTGCAACTGAATTCGTGGCAACATTCCTAGGGAGCGGAAATGTTCTGAGCGGGACTCTGATTGATTCAACTGATGACAAGATTCTGGTCGAAGCAAACGGTGGTCAGTTCTGGATTCAAGGCTCGGGTCCTAAGGGCTCTCAAGTGAAGTTCACTGTCAAGCCCGAAGACGTTCTTGTTTCCCTGAGTCCTCAGCCCGGTATGACAGGCGCAAAGATGATCTCCGTTATTCCTCAGATTGGGGCGTTCAGAGTGACAATGGACCTTGAGGGCAAGACTATCGTAGCCCTGGTGACGGACGAGACAGTCGCCTGGGGTCTTAAATCACGGATAGGGGAAACTGTGAGCTTCGACATCCGGACAGAGTCTGCAGTGATTCTAAGCGACTAGGTCTGGATCTCAAGTCGAATCCGCCAAGTCTTCTTCACCTGTAACAGATTCTGCGGCAACTAGCTCCTCCATTGTGGTTGCAGACACAAGGCCGCGGTCTATTGTCTTCATGACGGTGTCACGGATTATTTCTCCTGAACCCAACATGTCGGGGATCTTGTAGGTGTCCACGAGAAGCCCTATCATTCGACTTGTGGCCCTGTTCTTTACGTACATGAAAATCAGAGTGAAGTTCATTACGATGGCGTAGAGAGGCCCTAGTACCACGAGAATGACAAAGATTGGTAGCCAAGGCGCGTCGAGTCCGGTTGTGATTGTCAACTCCAGCCACACAAGTATAATGTCAACTCCAGCAAAGAACTCTAGAATATCCTCTAGGTCATCTCCTACGTTGCTGAGAGATCTGTCTCGAAGGTCGAGATGAAACAGACCTGCATCCTTGATCACCCAAGGGCCATAGTACAGAATAAGGATGGTAAATGGAAGGATTGCTGTGGACAGTATAAAGACCCAGGCACCGAAGCTCAAGATGTCTGCAGTTTCGGCTACTACCATCAGGTCGAACTCCATAATTGTGAGTGCCATTCCGGCCACAAGAACCGAACCGTAAAGGGATCTTCGCATCACTGTTGAGAAGATCTGATCCTTCTTGTCAGGACTGACAAAATACTCGCCTGTGCCGCGTTTAAAGAACCTGTGAATCCTGAGTGCGGGCGAGGCTGACCGTGGGAATCTGACAAGGATTATACAGAGTATGCCGCCCACGATAGTGGCTCCAATTGATCCCACTAGCATGACAAGGGTGTAAGGGCCAAGGTGGGACACTGTGATGCTAATGAGGCCAAAAACGGAGAGGACATAGAGCAGACCCCACGTTGAACCCACCATGACAAGTATGGAAACTACGAAGCCAGCGAGCAGCTGAGAAACGCTAAGAGTCTTGGACTTTGCAGCGTGCTCGTCATAGAGCTCTGCAAGCGTTTTTTGCGTCATATCCACCGTTGTACCTGTACACAGTCCGTGGTAGATAAGGATTCTTGAATCACGCGCCCATCCATTCCCGGGCTTACGTTCCTGAGCCAAACGAATGATAATCCAACACAACAACAATCATATACCACAAGTAGAGATAACGAGCTGTCCACAGAGATGGCGCTATCTCTAGAGGTCTTCCGGTGCCCTAACACTGTGGAGGCGTAGTGCAGCTCGATGGTACGGACAAACAGCACCGTAGTGATGAACCATGGTCATCGGTTATGAGGTCTCGGAGGATGGAACTCTTCAGGAAGTAGAACTCACGAAAGCGGACTTGGACTCGCAGAAGGTAGTC